>NZ_JBZXJM010000033.1:0-178243 GCF_058725725.1 Buchananella sp. 103232
ACTACCTGTACGGCTACGTGCTGGTGGGACTACTGGTGCTGGTGGGCATCTTCTTCACCGTCCTGATGCGCGGCGGCCAGTTCACCTTAATGCCCGACGCTCTGCGCGCGCTGATGCGAAGCAGGCGCGCCTCCCACGGCATCTCCTCCTTCCAGGCCTTCGCGGTCGGCATCGCCTCCCGCGTCGGCATCGGCAACATCGCCGGCGTGGCCCTCGCGCTGGTCTACGGCGGCCCGGGCGCGCTGTTCTGGATGTGGATGGTGGCGCTGCTGGGCATGGCCACCTCCCTGGCGGAGTCCGCCCTGGCGCAGGTGTTCAAGGTGCGCCACCGCGACGGCTCCTACCGGGGCGGCCCGGCCTACTACATGGAGCACGGCCTGGGCTCGAAGGCACTAGGTGGCGTGTTCGCGTCCCTGTTCATCTTCGCCGTGGGCCTGTGCGTCACCATGGTGCAGGCCAACACGGTGGCAGAGATCTTCTCCGCCACCCACGGCGTGCCCATGTGGGCCACCGGCATCGGCCTGATGGTGCTGGTGGCGCCCGTGGTGATCGGCGGCGTGAAGTCCGTTGCCCGCGTCACCGAGTGGCTGGCCCCCGCCATGGCAGTGGTCTACATGATCGCCGTGGCCGTGATCGTGGCCCTCAACATCACCGCCGTCCCGGGCGTGTTCTCTGACATCTTCCGGGGCGCCTTCGGGCTGGACCCGGCCCTGGGCGGCATCGCCGGCGGCGTGCTCGCCACCGTCCTCAACGGCGCCCGCCGCGGCGTGTTCAGCAACGAGGCCGGTCTGGGCACGGCCGCCAACGCGGCCGGCACCGCCACCGTGGCCCACCCGGTCAGCCAGGGCCTTATCCAGTCCCTGGGTGTCTTCATCGACACGATCCTGGTGTGCACCACCACCGGCATCGCCATCCTGTTGGCGGGCCCGGAGATCTACGCCCCCGGCGTGGACCTGGCCTCCCGGGGCGCGGTGCTCACCCAGGAGGCGATCGGGGCCGGTCTGGGCGCCTGGACCGCCACCCCGATGGCGATCATCATCCTGATCTTCGCCTACTCCACGCTGCTGGGCATCTACTCCTACTCCCAGGTCAACATCGACTTCCTCTCCCGCAAGCGCGACCTGCACGTGGTCAACGGCGTGATCGTCACCGCCGCCGCCGGCCTGGGCACCGTGTTCAGCCTGAAGACCGTGTGGGCCATGAGCGACGTGGCCCTGGGCCTGCTCGGCATCCTCAACCTGCTCACCATCATCGTGCTCTCCCCCTGGGTGCTGGCCGTGGTGCGCAACTACCGCGCCCAGCGTGCCCGGGGAATCGAGGAGCCGGTGTTCGACGAGGCCGCCCGCGAGAGCCTGCCCCGCCTGCTGCCCACCGACGCCTGGGTGACCCACGCCGAGAAGGAATAGACCCACCCGGCCCCGCCAACCGGGGCGCGGAACTAGGAAGTCCCGGGACATCTACGGCGATGTCCCGGGACTTCCCCCGTTTTGGCAGCGCGGCTAGTCCCGGCCGCGGCTGCGCGGCAGCGAGGAGCCGCGATCGGCCCAGGAGGCCATGGCCTGCTCCAGCGGCCCGCGCTGGAAGAACCACGCCCAGACCAGCGCGAATACGCTCAGGCCGACCGCCTGCCAGATCAGGGGCGCGTTGGAGCTGTTGTAGCCAGTGCTGGTGAGCACCGCCGTGGTTACCACGTGGATGGTGTAGGCGGTCAGGGACATGGAGCCGACCGCGGCCAGCGGGGCCAGCGCGTACTTCAGGCGCCGCCCGATCGCCACACACCCGGCGATCACGGCCATGGCGAAACCACCGGAGGAAAGGGCCTCAAACGGGGAACCCGTGTGGGGGTCCATCGTGAAGACGTGGGAGACGTAGCGCTGCCAGAAGGAAGAATCCTCCCCGGGGACAAACTCCTGCGGCCCCATCAGGCCGTCGTAGTAGCGCCAGTCCTCCTCGGTCCAGGTGGTGGTGATCCGGCCGAACTCCTCGCCGGTGCAGGGGTAGAGCTCGCCGTCCTCCATGCACATGAAGTCGCTGGGGGCGGTGATGTCGTTTCCGGTCACGCCCTCCTCGAGCCCGGGGGGCGGGGTGGTGGCGGCCGCCAGGCCCCGGATGTCCGGCCCGAGTGGCTCGGGCGAGGGCTGCGGCGGGATCGGGACGCTGATGCCCGGGTAGCTGCCGAAGGGGTCAACAATGCCGTTGTCGACGTCGATGCGCAGCAGCGGGTTGACGCCGTCCTTGGCAACGAACGGGGCGGCGAAGGCGGCGAACAGGAGCAGGCCGCTGACGCCGTAGGCCAGCAGCACCCTGGGCTTGGTCAGGTCGCTGCGCCCGATCGCCATGCCGATCAGGACGAAGCCCATCCAGACCACCGCCGGGTAGACGGAGACGAAGAGCATGGACAGGAAGCCGTTGCCGGGCGAGCCGCCGGTATAGTAGCCGAACCTGACCGAGGCCTCCTCGACCAGGAAGATGGCGGTGCTACCGAGGGCGGCGAACGAGAACCCCCAGGCCAAGAGGGCGCGCACGCTGCACCGCACGAACGGCAGGGCGAGCACGAACCAGAGGGCGTAGGCCCCCAGGATCACGGCGATGGGGGTGGCCAGGGTCTCCAGCACGGAGGCGAGCACCAGCAGCACCACGGCGCGGGTGAAGATCCGCAGACGGTCGCGCAGCAAGTATTCGCCCTCGCGCGGCCTGGTGCCGCCGGTGATGATGGCCAGGGAGATGCCCGCCACCATCGCGAAGAGGATGGAGGCGCGCCCGTGCGCAAAACCCAGCCAGCGTGGCGTGTTGCCCACCGCGTCGATGGCGCCGGCGTGGGCGATGACCATGCCCAGCAGTGCGATTCCGCGCGCCGCGTCCAGGCCGGTCACGCGGCCCGCGCCGCCCAGGTAGGGGCCCTTGCGCAGCTGGGGCCACCACGGGCGCGGTTTCTGCGTCCACGGCGACTTGCTCTCCGGGGCATTAGCGTGGGCTGGCAGGGCGGCCTGGTCCACCGGGAGGGCGGCCTGCGTGGGCGGGGCGGTGGGGGCGGCAGCGTCGTCCACCAAGGAAGTCCCAATCTGCGCGGCGGCCCGTGGGGGGACCGGGCCGGGGGCGGGAATCGAATCTGTCATGGTGGGAGCCTAAATGGGCGCGGCCGGTTTGCAGGTCATGCGTCGGTATGAACGCGCCGCCCGTATCCTCATACCATGCGCATTGCTCGTTTTTCCCTTGCAGACGTTCCCGCCTACGGCGTGCTGGAGCCGGACTCCGACCGGATCGTGGTGCTGGACGGCGACCCCCTTTTCGGCGGCACCAAGCCGCGCGGTGAGATCACCAGCGTGGACGAGGTCCGCCTGCTCTCGCCCGTGATCCCGCGCTCGAAGGTGATCGGCGTGGCCGGCAATTTCCCGGTGGACGACGCTGCCGCCCCGGCCGCCCCCTTCCTGTACGCCAAGCCGAACACCGCCGTGATCGGGCCCGACGTGCCGGTAAACCCGCCGGCGTGGGCGTGCGAGCTGCACGTGGAGACGCACCTGGCTGTGGTGATCAAGTCGCTGTGCAAGAACGTGGCGCAGGCCGACGCGGCCGCCGTGATCCTGGGCTACACGGCGGCTGCGGACTTCACCAGCGCCACCGCCCAGGACGCCGACGGGCAGTGGACCCGCGCCAAGAGCTGGGACACCTCCTGCCCGCTCGGGCCGTGGATCGCGTTGGCCGACGAGTTCGACCCGGCCGCGGCCGTGCTGCGCACCTACGTGGACGGCCAGGTGGTCAGCGAGGCCAAGATGGCCGACGCCGCCTGGGACGCCGCCCGCGTCGTTGCGGAGGTCTCTGCCGTCATGACCCTGCTGCCCGGGGACGTGCTGCTGTGCGGCGCGCCCGCCCCGGCCGCCCGCGTCAAGGCCGGGCAGCGCGTGGACGTGGAGGTCTCCGGGATCGGTTCCTTCTCCAACCCCGTGATCGCGCTGTAACGGCGCGGGAAGGGAAGGGGCGGCGGCGGGCTGGTGGGCCCGCCGCCGCTGTTTTCGCCCCGGGCTCGTGGGCCCGCTTGGGGCAGACGGGCGCAGGGCAGCGGCCGGCGGCTGGCGGGCGGGGGAGATCAGCCCGCTTGGGCGTAGGCGTTGGCCGCAGCGGCGATCTGGCGGGCCAGCTGCGTGACCAGCTCCCGCGAGGTGGCCAGGTTGACGCGGAAGTAATCGGCGTACGCGCTACCGCAGGCCCCGCCGTTGTTCACGTCCACCAGGGCCTCCTTGACCACCACGTCGTGGACGCTTCTGCCCTCGGGCAGCAGCTGGGCCAGCGCGGTGGCGTCCACCCACGCCAGGTAGGTGCCCTCGATGGGGAAGGTGCGCAGCAGGGGGCAGGCCCCTAGCTCGCGGGCAAAGACACGGGCGTTTCCCGCCAGGTAGTCGTTCAGGGAGGCCAGCCAGCCGCGAGCGCGGCTGTAGCCGGCCGCGCTCGCGGCCGCCCCCACCGGCGAGTGCTGCGAGGCGAGCAGGTGCAGCGAGGTCGCAAACCGCCCGGCCAGGTTCGCGTCCGTGACGATCAGCTGGGCGCAGCGCAGCGCCGGGATGTTGAACGCCTTGGTAGCCGCCAGCGCGGTGACCGTGTGCGCGGCCGCCCCCGGCAGGCTGGCGTAGGGCACGTGGCCCGCCCCGGCACTGGGGGAGTGGACCAGCGGGGCGTGGATCTCGTCGGCAAAGACCAGCGCGTCGTAGCGGCCGACCACGTCGCGCAACTCCTCCAACTCGGTGCGGGACAGCACCCGCCCCACCGGGTTCCACGGGTTGCACAGCACCACCAGGCCCGCCCCCGCCTTAAGCGCGTCCTCGATTCCCTCCAGGTCCAGCCGGTACACGCCAGACTCATCCGGGGAGCAGGGCACCTCGATCACCTCGCGGCCCTCCGTGGCCGGCAGCGTCAGGAACGGCATGTACGCCGGCGTGGGGACCACCACCGCGCTACCCGGGCGGGTCAGGCGCCGAATCATCTCCACCAGACCGGACAGGACGTCGGCCGCCAAGTAGACGTTCGAGCACTCGATCTGCCAACCGAAGGTGTCCCGCACAAAATCGCACGTCGCGGAGCGCAGCTCGGCGGTCTCAGCGGGCGTGGGGTAGCCCAGGTGGGCGCTAGTCACGCGGGCGGCCGCCGCCGCTAGCACCGGCGGCGGGGCAGGGAAGTCCATCTCCGCCACCCACGCCCCAATCGCGCCCGGGGTGCGCGACCACTTCAAGGAAGCATCCCGCTCCCGCTCCTGGCGCGTCACATCATCGAACACGCTCATAGCCCGCCAGCCTCGCCACCAGCAACGCGAAGGCCACCCACGAAGTCCTTCCACTCCGTGGGAGCAAAATCCATGGCGTCGCACACCGCCAGCCCCACCAGCATCGAACCGGACTCCACGTCCACGCGCGCCGCGATCGCCCCGTAAGACTTCGACGTGAGCCGGGGCCGGTTCATGAACTCCACCGCCATGAACTCGGTGCCATCCGCGCCCCTCATCGCGCGCGGCTCGCTGCGCTCCTTCAGCTCCGCCTGCTGATTGATCCGCTCCAGCTGCTTGTCCAGGTAGGCGAGCGTGGCGGACTCATCAGAGTCCGCGGGCAGATCAGTGTCCAACTTGAACGCGGTGCCCACGTAGTGGCAGGAGGACGGCCCCGAGAGCTCGAAGGACGCGTTGTTCTCCTGCAACGTGTTCCAGCCCTCCAACTCCGGCCGCACCAGCGTCAGCGGCGGCGCCTCCACCGGGGCCGCCTGCTGAGAACCGGCAGATCCGGCAGACCCGGCGGACGGAAAAGCACAAGCCCCAAGCAAGGCGGTACACGCGGCGGCACTGGCAAGGAGGGCGGCACGACGGCGGCGTCGTGCAACTGGCGCAAAACTCATGCCCACAAGACTAGAGGCTCAGGCGACGCAAAAAGGCGGACGGCGCGGCCGTGCAAGAACACAACCGCGCCGTCCAGGCAACTAGCCAGGCGCACGCCCGGCAGTCAGAATCAGAGAGAACCGGGGTTGCCGGACTCCAAGCGCAGGGAAGAGATAAAGGTAGTCGCCTCGGTGACGTCGAAGGCGGACTTGTCCTGGCACGCGCCCAGGAAGTGGATCGCCTTGTTCGACTCCACGTCGATGCGGATACCAATAACCATCGGAACCTGGAGGCCGTCCTTCTCCAGGGTCACGGAGCGCATGAGCATCTGGGTGCCATCAGCCATCTTCACCTCCTGGATCGCGTCCTTGGACACCACAGTGCCGCCACCGATGGCCTCAGCGATGTGCTCCAACGCGTGCTCGGAGGCGGCCCGGTCGGTGGCACCCTCGAACGGCGGCGGGGCATCCACACCGGTCGCCACCAGGCAACCCGACGGGGTGTTGAAAGAGATCTTCTTGGGCGGCTCGATAGCCAGCGGGGTGAAACCGTCCACCTCCGGGACGGCCAGGGCCAGCTCGCCGGCAGCGGCAGCGCCTTGCGTGGCCTCAGCAGAAACGGACTCGGACGCCGCCTCCGTGGTAGAGACCTCGGGGGCAGCAGAGGCGGACTCGGAGGCGGCCTCAGAAGCGGCGGCGGACGGGGCAGCCGCAGTCGCATCAGGCGTGTTGTCCCCCTGGCTGGAGCAGGCAGACAGGAGCAGGGCGGCACTCGCCGTCAGGGCAATCAGAGAACGTTTCATGCCTCCAGGCTACTGGGGGTGCGATTTTGGGGACTAGGAATATCCACAGAGACCTGGTGTGAAATCGCACAGCGGGGTTGGGCGTGTCCGGGGCCGCTGGGGCTGGTAGGCGCGGGCGTGCGGGCGTGCGGTTGGGTGCGGGTGTGGCCGCTGCGGGAGTGCGGTTGGGGTGGGTGCGGCCGCGGCGGGTGTGACGGCCGCGGCGGGTGTGACGGCGGCGGCGGGGTGCCCCCGAGCTCACAAGCGTGCGGTCGGGGTACATGCGACCGCTCGGGGGCGTGGCACCGGTCGGTCGGATGTACCCCGTTGCAGCATTTGCGAGCTTGGGGGCCGGGGATGGGTGCTGTGGGCCTCGATGGGGCGCCGGTGCTCGCCGTAGGTGCCGGGTGTGCGCAAGCGATTGAGGGCTTAGTGCACCTCTCGTAGGGTTGGTGTACCTCTCGTAGGCTTAGTGAACCAGTCGTAGGCTTACCCGGCCGGGTAACCCCTCAATCGGTGCACCAAACGCTCAACAGCTGCACCAACAGCTCAAAAGGTCGGGAAACCCTACAACCGTTTGCGCAACGATCACTGGCCCGGCGTCGAAGTCCTTCGCCCCCAGGCCCGGGTTGGCTGGGTCGCTCCACCGAGCAGTCCGGCCAGGGCGGCCCCTTCGCCCCAGGCCCGGGTTGGCTGGGTCGCTCCACCGAGCAGTCCGGCCAGGGCGGCCCCTTCGCCCCCAGGCCCGGGTTGGCGGGCCCCGCGAGGCGCGAGATTTGAACTGAGCCGCTGACCGGCGCCTGTATTCCACCTGGGCGGCAGCGGTCATAGACTTATCCCCATCATGACTACTGCAGCAGTTTCTCCGGTTCGCGTTCGTTTCTGCCCATCTCCCACTGGCACCCCGCACGTGGGCATGGTGCGCACCTGCCTCTTCAACTGGGCCTACGCCAGGCACGTTGGGGGCACCTTTGTTTTCCGCATCGAGGACACGGACGCAGCGCGCGACAGCGAGGAAAGCTACGCGGCCATCCTGGACTCCCTGCGTTGGCTGGGCCTGACCTGGGATGAGGGCATCGACGTGGGCGGCCCGCACGGTCCCTACCGTCAGTCGCAGCGCATGGACATTTACAAGGACGTGGCAGCCAAGCTGCTGGAGGGCGGCTACGCGTATGAGTCCTTCTCCACCCCGGATGAGATCGAGGCTCGTCACCGCGCCGCCGGGCGCGACCCGAAGCTGGGTTACGACGGTTTTGACCGCGACCTGAGCGAGGAGCAGAAGGCCGCCTACCGTGCCGAGGGCCGCGAGGCGGTGTTGCGTATCCGCATGCCCGATGAGGACATCACGTTCACCGACCTGGTGCGCGGCGAGATCACGTTCAAGGCGGGCAGCGTGCCGGACTACGCGATCGTGCGCGGTAACGGCCAGCCGCTCTACACGCTGGTCAACCCGATTGACGACGCGCTGATGGAGATCACCCACGTGCTGCGCGGCGAGGATCTGCTTTCTTCCACGCCTCGCCAGATCGTGCTGCACCGCGCTCTGGTGGAGTTGGGCATCTCGAAGGGGGTGCCGGAGTTTGGTCACTTGCCCTACGTGATGGGCGAGGGCAATAAGAAGCTCTCCAAGCGGGACCCGGAGTCGAACCTGCTGCTGCACCGCGAGCGCGGCATGATCCCGGAGGGCTTGACCAACTACCTGGCGCTGCTGGGCTGGTCCATCTCCCCGGACAACGACGTGTTCTCGATGGAGGAGATGGTGGCGGCGTTTGACGTGCACGACGTCAACCCGAACCCGGCCCGCTTTGACCCCAAGAAGTGCATCGCGATCAACGCCGAGCACCTGCGCCGCCTGGATGAGGATGATTTCCGCGACCGTTGCGTGCCTTACTTGCACGACGCTGGCCTCGTGGCCGCCCCCTGCTTCGCCGACCTGAGTGAGCGTGAGCGGGAGATCCTGTCTGCCGTGTCTCCGTTGGTGCAGTCCCGGGTCCAGCTGCTCGGTGAGGTGCCCGGCATGGTGGGCTTCCTGTTCACCGACGGCCCGGTGAGTGTGGAGGACGACGCTCGCGCCAAGCTGCGCCCGGAGGCGGCCGAGGTGCTGGCGGCCTCCCTGCGTGCGCTCGGTGAGTTGGGCGAGGGCGAGTTCGTTGCCGCCCGCCTGGAGGAGTCTCTGCGGGCCGTGCTGGTGGACGAGATGGGCATCAAGCCGCGCTTTGCGTTCGGTCCGCTGCGCGTGGCGATCACGGGCCGTCAGGTCTCCCCGCCGCTGTTTGAGTGCATGGAGGTCCTGGGCAAGGATGTCTGCGTTTCCCGTCTGGAGGCGCTGGCTGCATCTCTCTGATGCGTGAGCTGAGGGGCGGGAGGAGAGCTGTTGCTCTCCTCCCGCCCCCTTGCTTCACCTACGCGGATTAGCGGATAGCTTGGCGCACCGTGTTCTCCACGTGGTTGGACAGGGAGTTCTCCCCGCCCACCAGGTAGGCGTGGACCGGTCGCTTCAGGCTGCGCAGGAAGCGGTCGGCGTGCCCGTCGAGGGTGGGAGCGGCGCTGAGCAGCAGCACGCCACCGCTGCGGGCCGTGAGGGCAGAGGCCGCCAGGGCGTCGGCGAAGTTGTTGCCGTTTGCGATCACCACCCGGGCCGGGTGCGAGGCGGAGACCTGCGCAGGCGGGAACGCGGTGGCCAGCAGGTAGGCGGTCTCATACCTGGAGGAGCCCACGAAGTGCTGGGACATCGGGATGCGTGCGTTGCGTAGCGCGGTCTGCGCGCCCCCACCCAGGACCGCAATCGCTCGCTGGCTGCTCTGCTGCCGCAGGAACGCCGCCGTCCTGGCCGGGAGGGTGCTGCCGCGCGAGAGCACGGTGATCGCCCGGGCGTTGTGAGAGGCCGCGCCCGTTGCCAGGCCGTCGGGGAAGTTGTTGCCGTCGGTGACGAAGATCCGCTCGATGCTAGAACCGCTCACCGCCAGGGCCTGCTGAGCGATTTGGATTGAGGTGTCGAACCGGTCAGAGCCCGCGATGCGCTGCACGCCCATCCCGGCGCGGCGCAGGCTGGCCTCCACCCCGGCAGGCACAGAACCGTTGCCGCCCAGGATGACCACGCGCCGTGTTCCCTGCGTGCGCATCGAGTTCAGCACGCTCGGCTCGAGCGCGTAGCGGTTGACCGTCAGGTAGATCGGCGCGTCCAGTACTCGCGACAGGCCCGCAGCGCTCAGCGCGTCCGCGTAGCTGTTACCCGTTGCGAGGAGGGCGACCTCCGAGCTTTCCTGTGCCTGCGCGATCGAGACTGCCGTGGCGACGCGGTCGGAGCCCGAGAGCCGGACTACCTGGCTTTCCACCTTCGGCGGCGGAGGCGGCGCCACCGGGGGCTTGGCGGTGGCGGTCGGCTTCGCAGTGGCGGAGGCCGAGGGCTTCGCGGTGGCGGTTGCGCTCGGGGTGGGCGAGGGCTTGACCGGCGGGGTCGCCGAGGCCGAGGTCGAGGCGGAAGCACTCGGCTTGGCGGTGGCGGTCGGCTTCGCAGTGGCGGAGGCCGACGGCTTCGGGGTTGCGGTGGCGCTCGGGGTGGCCGAGGGCTTGACCGGGGGCTTGGCGGTGGCGGTCGGCTTCGCGGTGGCGGTTGCGCTCGGGGTGGCCGAGGGCTTGACCGGGGGCTTGGCGGTGGCGGTCGGCTTCGCAGTGGCGGAGGCCGAGGGCTTCGCGGTGGCGGTTGCGCTCGGGGTGGGCGAGGGCTTGACCGGCGGGGTCGCCGAGGCCGAGGTCGAGGCGGAAGCACTCGGCTTGGCGGTGGCGGTCGGCTTCGCGGTGGCGGAGGCCGACGGCTTCGGGGTTGCGGTGGCGCTCGGGGTGGCCGAGGGCTTGACCGGGGGCTTGGCGGTGGCGGTCGGCTTCGCAGTGGCGGAGGCCGACGGCTTCGGGGTTGCGGTGGCGCTCGGGGTGGCCGAGGGCTTGACCGGCGGGGCCACGGGCGTAGTCGCCGGCGCAGACACCGACGCGGTCGCCGACGCCGACGCGGTCGCCGACGCGGTCGGCTCAGAACCCGGCAGCGCGGGCAGCACGGTGATCTCCTCTTCGATCCAGTAGTGGAACGAGGAGAGCTTCACGCGTGCGACGCCGGGTGCTAGACCGCGCGCCTGGTTCGAGTTCTCGATCCGCAGCAGGTCTGGGGTGAGGGATTCCAGGGTGGCGAAGGGGGTGTCGTCGTCGCTGCCGAACGTGCGCACCAGGTTGATGACCTCACCGACGCGGACGGTCCTGGGGCCGCGCAGCTCAAGGCCGGGGCGGATCTGGACGGTTAGGGTGCGGAAGAACATGGTGCCCGGGATGGAGAAGAAGAGCTTGGCCTTGCCGGGCTTGACGAAGTGGAACTCGCCGGTTTCGCGGTCCACGGTGAGCAGATCGAGGGAGTCGGTGCCGAGGCTGAACTCGCCGGAGAGCTGCTCGGTGATGTCCCCGGAGCTGCCGTAGACGGTGAAGACACCGGTGGAGCCCACCACACTGTCGCCCCAGCTCCATCGAACGGTTCTGATCTTGTGGACGTTCACGGTCGCTTCGGCGATGCGCCCGGAGGGGCTGGCGGTGAAGATGATTCGTGCTCGGCCGGGGGAGATGGCCTGGAAGCGGCCGGTGTTCGCGTCGATCGAGATGACGTTGGGCGCGTCAGTGCTGAAGCGGCCCGTCACCGAGGCCTCCTGTCCGTCCACGAGCGCCGTGACGACGGGCGTCTCGAACGATCCCTCCAGCAGGTCGCTGCGGACGGCCAGTGAGAGCTGCGGGACGGGGGCGGCGGATACCTGCACCACCTGGGTCACCGTGTTGCTGGAGTTGGTGGGGGTGAAGGAGATCGTTGCCTGCCCGCCGGTCAGCGCGGTGATCTCGCCGGTGGTCTCGTCCACCTGGGCCACGTCGGGGCGGGAGGAGGTGTAGCGCCCGGCGAGGGCAACGGTGCGGGTGCTGAAGGAGGAGGTGACGGTGGCGAACGCCTTTTCCCCGACCCCCAGGGTGCTGATCGGCTCGAACTGGACGGAGCTGTCGCCGGGGATCGGCACATCGATGGCGTAGCAGCCGTTGCCCACGGGCGCGGCCGGGGTGTTGCCCCCGCTGCGCACCGAGTGGTTTACGTAGTGGGTCTGGTCGCTCTGCGCAAAGGCGTGGTGGGTGTAGGCCGGGTTGAGCAGGGTGTGCAGGTGGCCGGTGCGGAAGTTGAACGCGCCGTTGTCGTCCTGCAGGTAGATCAGCTCGTCCTCCCACAGGGTCAAGCCCGCGAACGGCGTCATCGTGCCGACGCTGCAGGCCAGGTTCTCCGTGTAGAGGGACTGCCCGCCCAGCACCTTGAGCCCGAACAGGTTGGTGCGCACCGGTCGGGTGTGGGTGATTCCGCTCAGCACCTGCTCGGCGGCGCGCTGCAGGGAGATGCGCTCGGCGTCGTTGTCCCAAGACACCATGCTGGCGTACTGCTCGGCGCTGGTGATGCCCTTCTCCCGCAGCACGGTCTGCAACGGGCGCCCGTTGTAGGGCGGGTTGGTCTGCCACATCCTGCGGCGCAGGTTGCGGAAGTCGTCCATTGCCCGCGCGCGAACGTCGTCCTGGTGTAGCTGGACGGGGACGCGCGCAAGCAGTCCCGTGCCCAGATCCGTGCCGAGGTCCACGTAGGTGGACTGCCGCAGGGTGCAGCTGGGGATAGTGGGCTGGTAGCACGGGTGGGTGAGGTTCTGCGGCGTGGCCTGCCCGCCTGGCCCGGAGGCGGTGTTCGACTGGTGGTTGCCCGCGCCGTCCCGGTCTGCCTCGGTGTCGGCATCGAGGAGCGGCTCGGTGAGCAGGGGCGCCTGGTGGGCAGCGTCGTCCACCTGTTCAAAACTGTTCGCGGCGGCGTCTGGGGTGGGGGGCTCCTGGGCGAAGGCGGCGGCGCTGCCGAGTGCGGCCGGGAGGCTGAGACATACCGCTATGGAAGCGGCGAGTAGGGATGGCAATTTCTTGTTGCGCATCGTTACTCCTTTCGGTTTTGTAGTTATTTCTTGGCGGGTGAGGGGGCGGCCTGTCGCTGGGCTCGGCCTGGGGTCGCGTCGGCTCGTCGTGAGCCGATTGGCGGCGTGGCTCGGCCCGCAGGAGGGGCGTGGTGGGGGCGCCCCCAAGCTCTTTCTGGCGCGCTGTCAGCTTGTATTTGGCATGGCTGCGCCCAAACCCGCACGAGACTGGGGTTTTGAACGCAGGCCCTCCGCCAGGGCGGGAGATCAGTCCACGGCTAGGCGAACCGAGTTCTCCACCCGGGTGGAAAGGGAGTTTTCACCCCCTGCCAGGTAGGCGTGCACGGGGCCGGAGAGCTGCATCAGGTAGGAAGCGGCATAGCCCTCCAGCGTCGACGCCGTGCTCAACAGCAGCACCCCTCCCTCACGGGCCGTCAGCGCCGAGGCCGCCAACGCGTCAGCGAAATGGTTGCCGTTGGCGATCACCACGCGGATGGCCCGATTGGGGGCGGCGGGGGAGGCAAACGCCTTTGCCACCCGGTAGGCCGTCTCGTAGCGCGACGCCCCCAGGAACCGCTTCGCCGGCTGCACAGAGGCCTGCTGCAGGGCCGTGTTGGCCTTGCCGCCCAGCACGTCCACCGCCCGGAACCGGGACTGCTCCCGCAGGAACGCGGCAGTGGCGGCGGGCAGGCTGGACCCATTGGTTAGCACCGTGATTGCCTGCGCATTGGCCGACGCTGCCCCCGCGGCCAGACCATCAGGGAAGTTGGTTCCATCCGTGACGAAGACTCGTTTCACGGCCGCGCCGTTCACGCTGATCGCGCGCTGGGCCACCCGCAGCGAGGTGTCCGTGCGGCTGGCGCCCGCGATGCGCTCAACGGTCATGCCGGAGTTCAGCACGGTGCGCTCCACCGCGAGCGGCACCGAGCCGTGCCCTCCCAGGATCACCACGTGGCGCACGCCCTGCCGGCGCATCGAGGCCACCACCTGGCTCTCCAGGCCGGAGGAACTCGCCGTCAGGTAGATCGGCGCGTCCAGCACCCGGGAGAGCCCGGCGGCGCTCAGCGCGTCGGCGTAGCTGTTACCCGTGGCCAGGATGGCGGTGCTGGCGGGGGCCTGGGCCTGAGCGACGGCGATGGCCGTGTCCACCCTGTTGTTGCCTGCCAGGCGCACCACCCGGCTCGTCACTGCGGGCGGCGTCGGGGTGGCCGGCGCGCTGGCGGTAGGGGTGGTGCTGGGGGTGGCCGGTGCGCCGGTGGGGGCCGGCGGTTTTGGCGAGGCGGTAGGGGCGGTGCTGGGGTTGGCCGGTGCGTCGGTGGGCGCCGGCGGTTTTGGCGAGGCGGACGGTGTGGCGGATGGCGTGGAGGGCGCCGAGGGAACGGACGGGTTAGAGGGCGACGTCGTAGGCGACACCGAAACCGAAGGCTGCGCGGAAGGCGTGGCCGGACCATTCGACGGCGTGGGCAATACAGGATTGCCGCCCGGGCCGGGCTCCACGCGGATGTCGAAATCCACCCACCACGACGAATAGGACAAGCGCACCCGGCCGCTACCCGGAGCCAAGCCCCGCACCTGGTCGGTGTTGTGCACCTCAAGCAGCTGAGGCGTCAAAGAGGTAAGCTCCCCGACCTCGTAACCCGGCCCCTGATTCAGGGCGCGCTTGAGCTTGATACTCTGGCCCACCTTCACCACGTTCGGGCCGGTCAGCTCCAGGCCAGGCTGCACGTCGATAGCGATGCGCTTGAAGATGTCCGTGCCCGGAACGGAATACTCGAACCAGACCTTGCCGGTGTTGTTCAGGTGGAAGGAACCCGTGTCGAGATCAATCGTCGCCTTACCGAAAGACTCCGGGGCAACCACGAACTTGCCCGGCACCACCTCGTTCAGGTTGGCCGAAGCCAAGCGCACCACCAGGGTGCCGGACAAGCCGGCGTTGCTGGCAGACCACGTCCACGAATAACGCTTGACCTGCTCAACCCGCACCTCCATGGAGGTGACCCTGCCGCTCGGGACGGCCGTGAAGATCACGCGCGCCTTGCCCGGGGTCAAGCCACGGTAGACGCCCGAAACCGGGTCGACCGCGATGATCTCCGGCGCGTCCGTGGAAAAACGGCCGGTCACCTGAGTCTCGGCGCCGTTCACGGTGGCGCTCACCACGGCAACGTCGTCCAGGCCGGGCAACAGGGCGCGCCGGCCGGCCAGCTTCAGCGTCGGCACGGTGCCGGCGGAAACCGTGATCGTCCGAGTGTGCACGCTGTCCGCACCCGCCGTGCGGAAGGTGATCACCGCAGACCCGGGCGCCTTGGCCCGCATCTCGCCCGTCTGCTGGTCCACCTGGACGACGTCAGGAGCCGACGAAGAGAACGTGCCCACCATGACCAGCTCGCGCTTGTTGAAGACCCCGGTAGGCAGCAGCGTTGCGGTGTCGCCCACGCCCAGCACACCCGGGTCAGAGAGCTTGACCGCAGTGCCCGAGGGCAGCGGGACGTCGAAGGAATAGCAGCCATCCCCGACCGGGGCCGGCGAGGTGTTGCCCTGCGCGCGCACGCTGTGGTTCGTGAAATGGGTCTGGTCGGTCAGCGAGAAGGCGTGGCGGACCTTAGTCGGGTTGAGCAGCGTATGCAGGTGACCGGTCGCGGTGTTGAAGCTGCCGTTGTGGCGAATCAGGTCCGCCAGCTCCGCCTCGAACTGGCTCATGCCCTGCGCGCTGGTCATGAACCCCTCCGCGCACGCGAGGTTCTCAGAACCCAAGCCCTGCCCGCCGCTCACCCCGAGAGCAAAGATGCTGTGCCCGGAGGGGCGGTCGTGGGTGATGCCGCTAATGCTCTGCTCTGCGGCGCGCTGGATGGAGATTCGCTCCGCGTCGTTGTCCCACTGGGGCTGGTTGGCGAACGCCTGGGCGGAAGTGATGCCATGCTCGGCAAGAACTGTGCGCAGCGGGCGGCCGTTGTAGGGCGGGTTGGCGGCCCACATCCTGGTGCGCATCGCGCGCATCTCATTCATCGCCTGCGCGCGGACCTGGTTCTGGACCAGCCGCACCGGCACGCGGGCGCGGGGGCCGGGGCCCAACTCCAGGCCCAGATCCACGTAAGTGGACTCCTGCAAGGAACACGTGGGGACGATCGCCCGATTGCACGGGTGAACGAACTCGTTGGGACCGAGCGGGTCGGGGGCTTGCGGTGCTTGTGGATCCGAGGGGGCCGGCTCATCCGGGGAGGGGGCTTGCGGCGGTAGGGAGGGGGCCGGCTCATTCGGGGAGCCGGAGCCGGGAAGTGGGTCTTGCGGGGGAAGCGCCGGAATCAGCAGGCTGCGCAGTTCGCCGTCCTCGTCCTCGTCCGCGCTCCCGGTGTCGGTCCAAAGGGGCGGGGAGGAAGTGGCGGGCTCCCCCGCCAGTGGGAGGGGGGACTCGGTAGCCAAGGAAGGACTGGCCAATGTCGCTGGCAGAATCAAGCCGATTGAGAGCGAAATGGGGGCCAGTAGGGACCGGCGAGGGCGGCGCATGATTACTCCTTTCGTGAGCGGCAGCCGTGCGCTAGTTAACCGGTAAAGCTGTCCGTTTACCGAGATTTCTCGGAATATGTGACAGATGTCTGACGACTGTGGCGCGTCTCGCGCAAATCGGGGCGCTTGCGGCGGCGTGTCGGTTGCCACGCGGTGATTTGCGCTATCTATCGCTGGGCGTGCGGGGGTGGGGTGGGGCGCGAGCGCCCCTGTCGGAGGGGGCGCTAGGTGGTGGCCGGGGCTCGTGGCGCGGGGTAAAGGGGCGTTTGGGGTCGGGTGCGGGTCGGGGACTGCCGGTGGCGGGTGGGGCGAGGTTCGGGGTTGAGGGTGCGGGGTGGGGTGGGACGGTGCGTCCGGTTGGGTGTGTTGGTGGGGCCGGCCTGCGTCCGCCGTGGCGGCGGGGCGGGCTTGGGTGTTTGGTGGCTGCGGCGGGAGGGACGTCGGCCATAGTGGCGGGCCGTGCTCTGGCGGGCGGCGTTACCGGTTGCGGTGAATGGTGTCGCGTGGCGAGCAGCGTGCGCGGGAAGGTGGCGTGGATTACTCCCCGGGGATTTGCCGGGATCGGCACCCCTCGTGTAACGTTCACATCCGGCGCTCGCAGCCGGGCTTATGTCGGGCCGGGAGAGTCAAAACCCTTGGGGTATGGTGTAATTGGCAGCACGACTGATTCTGGTTCAGTTAGTCTAGGTTCGAGTCCTGGTACCCCAGCTCGCGAGTTAAATCGCGCGGCTCGAAAGAGCCAAGTGGCCCCGTCGTCTAGCGGCCTAGGACACCGCCCTCTCAAGGCGGCGGCGCCGGTTCGAATCCGGTCGGGGCTACAAATCGAAGCGGCTCGGAGGTTTTCCTCCGGGCCGCTTTCACGTTCGGTAGCGGGCCTGTCCCGCCGTCTCCAACGGTAGGGGAAATGGGAATAGGCCGGGCGCTAAGGGCTGGGAGCGCGGCTGCCCGGCTTGGCCGGTAGAGGCCGCCCGGCCTTTTCACCCGTGGTGGCCGACGTTCCGCCCACCGTCGGGTTGTCGTGCCGGCGCTCTGGGTGGCCGACGTTCCACTCGCCGCCCGGTAACACGCCGATCCCCGTGGGGGCCGCCCGTGGTGGCCGACGTTCCGCCTGCCGTCGGGTTTTCGCGCCGGCGTTCTGGGTGGCCGACGTTCCACTCGCCGCCCGGTAACACGCCGATCCCCGTGGGGGCCGCCCGTGGTGGCCGACGTTCCGCCCACCGTCGGGTTGTCGTGCCGGCGTTCCTTGGTGGCCGCTGCGGGTTACCCCCGAGCGTACAAGCGTGCGGTCGGGGTACATCCGACCGCTTGGGGGCGTGGCACCGGTCGGTCGGATGTACCCCGTTGCAGCATTTGCGAGCTTGGGGGCTGGGGATGGGCATTGTGGTCGCGTTAGGAGGCGCTGGTGCTAGCGGTAGGTGCGGGTGTGCGCAAGCGATCGAGGGCTTAGCGCACCTCTCGTAGGGTTGGTGTACCTCTCGTGGGCTTAGTGAACCAGTCGTAGGCTTAGTGAACCAGTCGTAGGCTTACCCGGCCGGGTAACCCCTCAATCGGTGCACCAAAAGCTCAACAGCTGCACCAAGAGCTCAAGAGGTCGGGAAACCCTACAACCGTTTGCGCAACAGTGCTCGGCCCGGTCCTCGGGGTGGTCGGTTCAGCTCGCGAGGTGGTCGTTCCAGTCCGCCAGGAGCTCCGGTCCCCGGGGCGGGCCGGCGTGGTCCCCGGAGTGTGCCGGGCCGGGCGAGACTGACGGGATTCAGGGGCGACGCTGACGCCCGTCAGTAAGGTGCCCACACCAATGCTCCGGCTGCGGTGGGCGTGTCCTGAGCGGTGTGGCGGCGCCCGCCTCCGGGAGGCGGGCGCTGGAGTAGGTTGCGCAAACAGTTGCGTCTTTCTTGTACCTCTTGAGCCGTTCGTGCAGCGGATGCGTCTTTGTTGCAGCTCCTGAGCCCTTAGGACGTGTCGTAGCGCATCAAGAGGTCACATTAGGGCTCAGGAGGAGCCACAAAGGCTCAACTGGTCGGGCAAAGGCGCGATCGTTTGCGCAAGCCCGATGGCTGCGCCTCGCACGAGCAGCGAGCGCGTTACGCGAGTCTCCGCCCGCGTGGATTACCCGGCGCCCCGCATCCCCGCCGCCCCGCAACCCCGCCCCCACCCGCTGGGCCTGTGTGTCATTTCACGGGCGTTCGATTGGCGCTGGCCCCGTGCGGGTCGCTAATGTTTCACCTGTTCGCGCAAGCGAGTGGCCCCGTCGTCTAGCGGCCTAGGACACCGCCCTCTCAAGGCGGCGGCGCCGGTTCGAATCCGGTCGGGGCTACAAATTGAGGCGGCCCGGAGTTTTCTCCGGGCCGCTTTCGTCTCCGGGCCACTAACCCTGTTTCCGGCCAGCTCCCGTGGCGCGTGTGCAACACTTCGACTCATGCGGATTGTGCACATTAGCGACTGCTACACGCCCCGGTTGGGCGGCATCGAGACGCTGGTGCGGGAGCTAGCCACCGCCCAGCACGCGTCCGGACACGAGGTGACGGTGCTGACCGCGACTCCCGACCGCGATGGTGTGGCCGGCGCGCGCTGGCCCGATCCGTTCGAGGTGGTGCGCGTAACGTCGCCCCTGCCGAGGCGCTTTCCGGCGGCGGCGTTTGCGTTTCGGCGCTTGAGGGCGCAGCTGGGCGCTCTGCGGCCGGACGTCGTCCACGTGCACGCCGGCGTGATCAGCGTGTTTGCTTGGCCGGGCATCGAGGCCGCTCTTTGCTTGGGGATCCCCGTGCTGGTGACGTGGCACAGCACGGTGCCGATGCGGGTGGCCGGCGTGGCTGCTCGCTTGGGGTGGGTGCGTAGGTGGCAGGAGCGCGGCGCCGAGCTGACGGCGGTTTCCGGCCTGGCCGCTGGGCGGGTTGAGCTGTGCGGCGCGAAGTCTGTTGGCGTGCTGCCGAACGCGATCGATTTATCGGCCTGGATTGGGGCGAGTGAGGGGGACGACGTTGCCGCGCCGCCGCCCGGTGCTTCCGCCGGCGAGCGGGTGGTGACGGTGGTTAGCGCCGTGCGGATCGTGAAGGCGAAGCGTCCCGAGGTGATGGCTGCGGCTTTCCTGGAGGCGGCCAGGCGCGTGCCTGGCGCGCGGGCGCGGTTCATTCTCTGCGGCGACGGCCCCGAGCTGGGGGCGTTGCGTGCTCGGCTTGCCCGTCACGACGAGCGGGGGTTGATTGAGCTGCGTGGGCGGGTGGACCGCGGCGACCTGGCCGCGCTTTACCGCGACTGCGATGTCTACCTCACCGCCCGGTTGGACGAGGCCTTTGGTCTTTCTCCGTTGGAGGCGCGCGCTGCGGGCCTGGCGGTGGTGGGCCGCGCGGGCACCGGGATGGACGATTTCATCACGCATGGCGAGCACGGCCTGCTGGCCGGGAGCGACGCGGAGCTGGCGGATCACCTGGCCGCGCTCTTGGCGCGGCCGGAGCTTTTGGACAGGCTGAAGCGGAACAACCGGCAAAGCCCCATCCCGTATTCGCAGGATGAGGCTTTGCGGTGGGTCATGGACGCTTACGGGCGCGCCGTCGCGCGCCGGCGAAATCTCAGGTGGGCGTAGCGGCTAGGCGCGCCGATCAGTGCCCGGCCTGGACCAGTAGCTCTGAGAGCCGGTTGGCGGCGGCGGCCACCATCTCGCCGTAGATGCGCCCGGGCTGGCGGCCCATGCGCTCGATGGGTCCAGATATCGAGACGGCGGCGATGACGCGTCCGCCCTTGCCTCGCACTGGGGCGGAGACGGAGCAGACGCCGGCCTCGCGCTCCGAGACGGACTGGGCCCAGCCGCGCCGGCGCACCCCGGACAGGGTGGTGGCGGTGAACGATGCTCCCTTGAGTCCGGCGTGCAGGCGGTCGGGGTCCTCCCAGGCCAGCAGTACCTGGGCGCCGGAGCCGGCCAGCATGGACAGGGTGACACCCACGGGCACGGAGTCTCGCAGGCCGGAGGGGCGTTCCGCTGCGGCCACGCAGATGCGGTGGTCTCCCTGCCGGCGGTAGAGCTGTGCGGACTCGTCGGTGTGGTCGCGCAGCATGGCCAGGACGGGGCCGGCGCAGGCCAGGAGGCGATCCTCTCCAGCGGCTGCGGCAAGCTCCGCCAGGCGGGGACCCAGTACAAAGCGGCCGTGGGAGTCCCGCGACACTAGGCGGTGGTGTTCAAGTCCCACCGCGAGGCGGTGGGCGGTGGGTCGGGTGAGGTGGGTTGCTGCAACAAGCTGAGCTAGCGTGGCGGGGCCGCCCTCAAGGGCGTCCAGCAAGGCCACGGCCTTGTCCAGCACTCCGATTCCACTTGAAGAGTTCGTCTCGTCCATGAGATGATATTGCCATCTCAGTAACTGAGATGCAAGCAATCGGTGGAGTGAATTTCTATTCACGGACCTGTGGAGGTGTTCGGTGGGCAAGACGCTCGCAGAAAAGGTGTGGCAGCAACACGTGGTGCGCGCTGGTGCGCAGGGCCAGCCCGACCTGCTCTACATCGACCTGCACCTGGTTCACGAGGTCACCTCCCCGCAGGCTTTCGATGGCCTGCGCATGGAGGGGCGGCCGGTGCGCCGTCCCGACCTGACCATCGCTACGGAGGACCACAACACCCCGACGCAGAACATCGACCAGCCCATCGCTGACCCGATCTCCCGCTTGCAGATTGAGACGCTGCGGAAGAACTGCGCCGAGTTTGGCGTGCGCATCCACTCCCTGGGGGACGCGCAGCAGGGAATCGTGCACGTGGTGGGCCCCCAGCTTGGCCTGACCCAGCCCGGCATGACCGTGGTGTGCGGCGACTCCCACACCTCCACGCACGGTGCGTTCGGCGCCCTGGCGATGGGAATCGGCACCTCCGAGGTCGAGCACGTGCTAGCCACCCAGACGCTGCCCCTGAAGCGCTTTAAGACCATGAGCGTGACGGTCAACGGGTCCCTGCCGGAGGGCACCACGGCCAAGGACGTCATCCTTGCCGTGATCGCCAAGATCGGCACGGGTGGCGGTGCGGGCCACGTGATCGAGTACCGGGGGCAGGCCTTTGAGGAGATGACGATGGAGCAGCGGATGACCGTCTGCAACATGTCCATCGAGGCCGGTGCCCGCGCCGGCATGGTGGCCCCCGACGAGACCACCTTCGCCTACCTCAAGGGGCGCCCGCACGCCCCGCAGGGGGAGGACTGGGACGCCGCCGTGGCGGCGTGGCGCGAGCTGCGCACGGATGACGACGCCGTCTTCGACACCGAAGTGGTGCTCGAGGCCGCAAACATCACGCCCTTTGCGACCTGGGGAACCAACCCCGGGCAGGGCGTGCCGCTGCACCAGACGGTGCCGGACCCCGAGTCCTTCGAAGACGAGACGGACCGCGCCGCCGCCCGCCGCGCGCTGGAGTACATGGACCTGCGCCCGGGCATGCGGATGAAGGACATCAAGGTAGACACGGTCTTCCTGGGTTCCTGCACCAACGGCCGCTTGGAGGACCTGCGGGCCGCCGCCGCGATCCTGGACGGTAAGCGGATCAAGGAGGGGCTGCGCATGCTGGTAGTGCCCGGGTCGGCCAAGGTACGCCTGGCCGCAGAGGCTGAGGGCCTGGACAAGATCTTCATCAGGGCCGGAGCGGAGTGGCGCAACGCCGGCTGCTCGATGTGCCTGGGCATGAACCCGGACCAGCTCACGGCGGGGGAGCGCTGCGCCTCCACCTCCAACCGCAACTTCGAGGGACGTCAGGGCCCGGGCGGCCGCACCCACCTGGTCTCGCCCCCCGTTGCCGCCGCCACCGCCCTGCTGGGGCACCTGGCCGCCCCGTCCGACCTGCCCGCCTGAGCCCGAGGAGAATAAGAAATGGAAAAGTTCACCGTTCACACGGGCATCGGTGTGCCGCTGCGCCGCTCCAACGTGGACACCGACCAGATCATCCCGGCCGTGTTCCTGAAGCGCATTACCCGCACGGGGTTCGACGACGCCCTCTTTGCCGCCTGGCGCAAGGAGCCGGATTTCGTGCTGAACCAGGAGCCCTACCGGGCCGGTTCGGTGCTGGTGGCTGACACGGACTTCGGCACCGGTTCCTCGCGCGAGCACGCGGTGTGGGCGCTGCGCGACTACGGCTTCAAGGCGGTGCTGGCACCGCGCTTTGCGGACATCTTCCGCTCCAACGCCGGCAAGCAGGGCCTACTGGTGGCGCTGATCGACGAGGCCACCCGCGACGCCCTGTGGGCGTACATGGAGGCCAGTCCCGGTGCCGAGGTGACTGTGGACCTGGTGGAGCGACAGGTGCGCTTTGGTGACCAGGCCGCGCCCATCGAGGTGGACGACCACACGCGCGAGCGCTTGCTGGCGGGCGCAGACGACATCGCCATCACGCTGCAGAACGAAGCGGACATCTCCGCCTTCGAGGCCACCCGGCCCTCTTTCAAGCCCAAGACGCTGCCCGCCCGCTGGTAGGGCGTGGTGGGGGCGCCGAGTTTGAGCGGTGCGCCCGGGCTGTTGCCCGCCCGCTGGTAGGGGGTGGTGGGGGTGCCGCGTTTGAGCGGTGCGCCCGGGCTGTTGCTCGCCCGCTGGTAGGGGGTGGTGGGGGTGCCGCGTTTGAGCGGTGCGCCCGGGCTGTTGCCCGCCCGCTGGTAGGGGCTTCTTGCCCCACGCCTCAGTTAGTCGGCCACCCGGCCAGCTGGCCCAGCTAGCGGGCCGGGGTGGCGAAGCTGTCCAGCGCCGCCTGCACGGCGGCGGCGTAGACGTCGCCGCCCTCCTCGCTGGGGTGGATCAGGTCGTCCGCCAGCAGGTCGGTGCGTGCGGCGATCGCGGTGTCCCAGTCCGCGATACGGACGCGGTCCTTGTGGGCGGCGGCGAACTGGCGGGCCACCTGGTTGTTGGGCGCCATCCACTCCACCGTCTCCGGGCCGTAGGCGGTGACCAGCACCAGGCGGCGGCCGGGAGCCAGCGAGGCCAGGAACTCCTCCATCTCCTCCAGGGAAACCGGGCCGTTAGAGAGCAGGGAGACCACCACGAACGGGCGCTGCCCGTAGGTGGCGTCCAGCCCGGCCAGGATCTCCTGCGCGGAGAGGAAGTGGCGCGAGACCTCGGCGTCGATGGCGCTGTCCACCAGCTGCTCGGCCAGCGAGGGCGCGGAGGCCAAGGTGACGGAGTCTCCCACCACGGCGACGTCGGCCCCCTGCACCGGCACGGAGATCGGCGGCACCGGCGTGGGCGTCGGTTCGACGGGCGAGGGGGAGGGGGCCGGCTCGCTGGGCGCCTCGGGACTCGCGGAGGCGGGGGCGGCAGCGTCGTCGCTGGGAGAAGCGGACGCGGCGGCCGGCGGGGAGGCAGGTGCGGCTGGGGTGGCGGTGGCGAGCGCGCGCCTGCCCGCCTCGATGCTCGCCTGCGCCTGCGACATGGCGGGCTGGTGGGCCAGCGCCCACACGAACGCGCTGCACACGATCACAATGGCCAGGCCGGAGGCCAAGAACGCCTTGTGCGGCATGGTGAATAGCCGCCTGGCCGCGCCGCGCCAACCCGAGTTGCGCACCGGTTCCTCCACGTATTTGTAAGAAAGGGCCGCCAGGGCAACCGACGCCAGGCTGACTGCCAGTGCGCCCCAAAGCGAAGGCACCCTGCGGGCGGCGTAAAAAAGCAACACGTACAGCGGCCAGTGCCACAGGTAGATCCCGTAGGAGCGTTCGCCGATCCACGTCAACGCGCGCGCACCCACCACCTTTTGCAGCCAGCGGGCCGGGCCCGGGTGACTGGAGGCGGAAGGCAAAAGCGCCTGCACCACTCCAACGGAGAGAACGGAGGCCACCAGCAGGGCGCCCATGCCGCGCGTGTCCGCCACCAGCCACGCCAGACCAGGCACTCCCGCCAGCACGCCGGCGCTGAGCGCGACCAGCAGCACCACCGAGACCCAGCCGGCCACGCCGCGCCACGTGGCGCGCACGCTGGAAGTTCTGGCCGTAGAACTCAGCCCGGAGCGGTTGAGCAGCGCCAACGCCGCCCCCAGCATCAGGCCAAAGGAGTGCGTGTCGGTGCCGAAGTAGGCGCGCGACGCTGCCGCCCCGGCCGAAGTCAGTGCCACCCCGGCCCCAAACGAGGCCGCAGCTATCAGTACGCACAGGACCGCAGCCACCCTGCGGGCCTGCCAGTGAGCGGCCCACGGGAAGGCCCGAATGAGGCGGTCGGCCAGCCAGACGATGCCCAGCAGCAACAAAGGCCAGACCAGGTAGAACTGGGCCTCGATCGCCAGCGACCAGGTGTTCGTCAGCAGCAGCGGCTGGGTGTGGTCGTAGTAGGAACCCCCGGCAAAGATCTCCACCCAGTTGGAGACAAAGAAGAGCGAACCCAGGGTCTGGCGGCGCACCGCCAGCAGCGCATCGCCGCCCACCACGGCCGCCATGCCCACCACGGTCACCACCGCCAACACGAGCGCGGGCACCAATCGGCGCCAGCGCCGCAGGAAGAAGCCCCGCAGGTTGACCCGGCCGCTGCGCTGGGTCTCGGCCAGCAGTAGCGAGGTGATCAGGAAGCCGGACAGTACAAAGAACAGGTCCACCCCCAGGCGCCCCTGGGGAGCGAGCTTGGGGAAGAAGTGGTAGCCAAGCACAAAGACGATGGCCAGGGCCCGCAGGCCGTCCAGCGGCGCAAGGTGGCGCTTGCCGGGGCTTCGCGGCACACCTGCGGAGGTGGAGGGCTTGCCGTTTCGAGCAGCGCCAATCGGCTTAGCTTGCAATACCCTTCCCTCCGATAGACCAAGGGCGAGCCTAGCTCGAATGACCATGCCAGGCACCATCCAATGACTGACGTATGGATAACACCTCGCGGTTGCCCACGGCCCGCCGGTATGTGTGACGAGTGCGGGGGCAAGGGACGTAAACTCTTTTCGAGAACTTGCGGGAGGAGAGCCATGGCAGTCATGCGCGTTGAGGGCGGCAAGCCCCTGGTTGGCGAGATCTTTGTGCGCGGCGCAAAGAACCTCGTCTCCAAGGCCATGGTGGCGGCGCTCCTGGCTGAGAGCCCCTCCGTGCTGCGAAACGTGCCGCTGATCCGGGACGTGGACGTGGTCAGCGACCTGCTGCGCCTGCACGGGGTGGAGGTGGACTTCGACGAGGAAGCCGGCGTCCTGCGGATGGACCCGGGCCACGTCAAGGAAGCCGCCGTGGCCCAGGTGGGTGAACTGGTGGGCGCCTCCCGCATCCCGATCCTGTTCTGTGGCCCGCTGCTGCACCGGCTGGGCCGCGCCTTCATCCCCGACCTGGGTGGTTGCCGGATCGGGGACCGGCCGATCGACTTCCACCTGCGCATCCTGCGCGAGTTCGGTGCGGTGATCGACAAGGTGCCCGACGGCATCGAGATCTCCGCCCCCAACGGCCTGCGCGGCGCGATCATCGAGCTGGAGTACCCCTCCGTGGGGGCCACCGAGCAGATGCTGCTCACCGCCGTGCGCGCCCAGGGGCGCACCGTGCTGAAGAACGCGGCGGTGGAGCCGGAGATCATGGACCTGTGCGCGGTGCTGCAGAAGATGGGCGCCCGCATCTCCGTGGCCGCCGAGCGGGTCATCACCGTGGACGGCGTGGAGGAACTCAAGGGCTACCAGCACACCGCGCTCGCGGACCGCATCGAGGCGGCCTCCTGGGGCGCGGCAGCCCTGGCCACCGGCGGCGACATCATGGTGCGCGGCGCCACCCAGCCGGAGATGATGACCTACCTGAACGTGTTTCGGAACATCGGTGGCGCCTTCGACGTCACCGAGGAGGGCATTCGCTTCTCCCACCCGGGTGGCGACCTGCAGGCGGTGGCCATCGAGACCGACGTGCACCCCGGCTTCATGACCGACTGGCAGCAGCCCCTGGTGGTGGCGCTGACCCAGGCCAGCGGGCTGTCCATCATCCACGAGACGGTCTACGAAAACCGCTTCGGTTTCACCTCCGCGCTGGTGGACATGGGCGCCAAGATCCAGGTCTACCCCAACTGCCTGGGCCCGCTCACCTGCCGGTTCGGGGAGCGCTCCTTCCAGCACAGCGCCGTGGTCTCCGGCCCCACCCCGCTGCACGGCGCCGACATCGAGGTGCCCGACCTGCGCGGCGGCTTCAGCCACCTGATCGCGGCCCTGACCGCCTCCGGCACCTCCCGCGTGCACGGCATCGAGCTGATCAACCGCGGCTACGAGCATTTCAACGCCAAGCTGCGTGCCCTGGGCGCGCGCGCCACCATGGAGCGTTGAGTCAAACCAGTGAACAAATCGAGGCAGTCTGTGGGTAGAAGTTATCCGTTGTTCTATCGCGTCTCCGGCGCCGTTGCGCGCCTGCTGATGCGTTCGGTGGCCCGTCTGCGCTGGCAGCGCGTAGACAACTTCCCGAAGGAGGGCGCGTTCCTGGCGGTGGGCAACCACGTCTCCAACGCGGACGGCCTGACGCTTCTCCACCTGCTGCTGGACCAGAAGATCCCGGCGCGCATCCTGGCCAAGCACGAGCTGTGGCGCATCCCCGTGCTGAGCTTCTTCCTGCGGCGCAGCGGCCAGGTGCCGGTGGTGCGCGGCTCTGCCCGGGCGGTGGAGGCGCTGTCGGCGGCATTCAACGCGTTGGAGAAGGGGGAGGTGATCGCCCTCTTCCCGGAGGGCACGCTGACCTCTAACCCCGACCTGTGGCCGATGACTGCGAAGCTGGGCGCCGCCCGCCTGGCGCTGGCCTCCCGCGTGCCGGTTATCCCGGTGGGGCAGTGGGGCGCGCACGCCCTCTACCGCCGCGAGGGCGGGGTGCCGCGCTTCTGGCGCCGCCCGCGCATCGTGGCCCGCGTGGGCAAGCCGGTGGAGCTGAGCGACCTGTACGGCCGCACCGACGCCGCCGCCTACAAGGAGGCAACGCACCGCATCATCCTGGCGCTCACTTCGCTGGTGGAGGAGCTGCGCGGCGAGCAGGCCCCCATGCCGATGTGGGATTCGCGCCGCGACGGCCGCACCTATGACACCTCACCGCGTGTGCACGACGTCCAGTGGAACCCGCTCCTGAGCGTGCCTGCCGAGCAGTCGCGTGGCGGCGACATCACCGAACTCCTGGAACGCGAGGCCGCCGCGCCGGCCGGCGGTGGCTACGACTCCGCCCCCTACACGTGGGGCAAGCGGGCCGACGACGCTGCCCGGCCGCGCCCCGAACTGGCCGGCCCGTCCGTGCCCGCCTCCTCCCCGGAGGCCGTGGCTTCCAAGCAGGCCGGTGAAAAGCGGGCCGAGCAGGAGGGGGCGACCGGCGGAGCGTCGGGCATCAAGGCGGATCGAATCGTTGCGCCCGAAAAGCCGGGCAGCCAGCAACCCGGGCAGGGAGCATGAACGGTCACATCGCCGTAATCGGCACGGGCGCGTGGGGCACCACGTTCGCGCAGGTGTGCGCGCACGCAGGTAACCAGGTGGTCATGTGGGGGCGCGACGCGCAGGTGGTCGCCTCCATCAACGCCCACTGCAACGAGCGCTACCTGCCGGCGCTGAGGCTGGATCCCAAGATCGGTGCCACCACGGACATGCTCGGTGCCGTGGAGGGCGCCCAGCTGGTGGTAGTGGCGATCCCGTCGCAGATCGCCCGCGAGGCGCTGGCCCCCATTCGCGGCAAGCTGGGGCCCAAGACCGTGGTGCTCTCCCTGATGAAGGGAATCGAGCTGGGTACGGACCTGCGCATGAGCGAGGTCTTGGCCCAGGCGCTCGCGGTGGACCTGGCACAGGTGGCGGTGCTCTCCGGGCCCAACCTGGCCAGCGAGATCGCCGAGCAGCAGCCCACCGCCACCGTGATCGCCGCCAAGGACGAGGCCGTGGCAAACCGGGTGGCGCAGCTGTGCGCCGCGCCCTACTTCCGCCCCTACACGAACACCGACGTGGTGGGCGTGGAGCTGGGCGGCGCCGTGAAGAACGTGATCGCCCTGGCCGCCGGGATGGCACTCGGGCTGGGGTACGGGCAAAACACCGCCGCCACGATCATCACCCGCGGCCTGGTGGAAACCACCCGCCTGGGCGAGGCCATGGGGGCGGAGCGAGAGACCTTCGCGGGCCTGGCCGGCATGGGTGACCTGGTGGCCACCTGTGCCTCGCCGTTGTCTCGCAACCAGCGATTTGGGCGCGCGATCGCGGAGGGCTGCAACCTCGAAGAGGCCCAGCGGCGCACGGGTGGAACGGCAGAGGGTGTGAAGTCATGCCAGTCGGTCAGCCACTTGGCCAAGAAGCTTGGGGTGGACATGCCCATCACCTTCGGCGTGCTGGCGATCCTCCACGGCGGAATCGACCCCAAGGAAATCACACGCGTGCTGCTGTCCCGCCCCCGCAAGGCCGAGGGCGTCAGCGGCGCCACCCAGGAATGACCCTGAACAGGGCGCAATTATCAAGGTAGTGAGGTCATCTTGACTGAGGCACAGTCCGGCGCAGCGAAGCCCCGGGTGGCGGTAGTTTTCGGTGGACGCTCCGGCGAGCACGGCATCTCCTGCGCCACCGCGTCCAACGTGCTGGCGGCGATCGACAGGTCCCGGTACGACGTGGTGCCCGTGGGCATCACCCGCGAGGGACAGTGGGTCCTGGTGGCTGACGACCCCGAGCGCTACGCCCTGCGCGACGGCGAGCTGGCGCAGGTGGTGGCGCAGTCCCCGGCACTCCAGATGGTTCTGGAGGACCGCGGTGTGCTGCAGCTAGTTGCCGGCGCGCAGCGCATCGACGTGGACGTGGTGTTGCCGCTACTGCACGGCCCCTACGGCGAGGACGGCACCATCCAGGGCCTGCTGGAGCTCACCGGCGTGCGCTACGTGGGCTGCGGCGTGCTGGCCTCCGCCGCCGCGATGGACAAGCACACCACCAAGCTGGTCCTGGCGGGCGAGGGCCTGCCCATCGGCCGCTCCGTGTCCATCACCGACTCCCTGTGGCGCCGCGACCGCGCCCTCTGCCTGGAGACCGTGGCGGCCCTGGGGCTGCCCGTGTTCGTCAAGCCCGCCCGCGCCGGCTCCTCCCTGGGCATCAGCAAGGTGGAGAGCGCCGACCAGCTGGTGGAGGCGATCGAGGAGGCGCGCCGCCACGACCCGAAGGTCGTCGTGGAGGCCGCAGAGGTCGGACGAGAGGTCGAGGTGGCCGTGCTGGGCGGGCGCGACGGCGCCGCCCCGCGCACCGCGCCCCCCGGCGAGATCGTCATGAACGGGCAGAGCGAGTTCTACGACTTCGACACCAAGTACGTGGCCGGCGCGGACCTCAACCAGATCCCCGCCCAGTTGCCCGCGCCCGTGACCAAGCGGCTGCAGGACCTGGCCGCGCGCGCCTTCGAGGCGCTTGGCTGTGAGGGCCTGGCCCGCGTGGACTTCTTTGTCCGCCCCGGTGGCGACGTGGTGATCAACGAGGTCAACACGCTGCCCGGCTTCACCCAGTTCTCCATGTACCCGCAGGCCTGGCTCGCGGCCGGCATGAGCTACCCCGAGCTCGTCACCGAGCTGATCGAGCTAGCACTCGAGCGGCGTGTGGGCCTGCGCTGAGCGGGGGTTTGAGGCGGTAACACCGGTTGCCGCCAACGGTGCGCCGATCCCTACGGGGGCCGGCGCACTGCGTTTCCGGGGCCGGGTCGGGGTTGGCGCGTGGCCGAGCCGGGGGCGGGGGAGGCGCGGGGGTGCCGAGCCGTCACTGCGCGGATGCGGCCTTTCCCCCTTGCGTGCTCGTATTGAAGGGTGAGACTACGGAGCTCAACTCTTGGAGGGGTGCCGGTTGACTTGTACGCTAAATTGAATCAATCAAGTTTAGCGAGTGGGGTGATGGTGGTGACTCACCAGCAGGAAATGCAGGAATCTGACGCGAAACAGATCTCCCTGGACAAGGTGCCGCAGGGGTGCTGGGCAACGGTCATCGCCATCGAGACGGGGCTACCCACGCACCTGAGCAGGCGCCTGCTGGGCTTAGGTCTAGTGCCCGGCACGCGGGTGCAACTGGTCCGCCCGGCCGCCTACGGTGGGCCGGCCATCTTCCGGGTCGCCAATCACGACGTTTGCCTGCGCCCGGACGACGCCTCCGCCATCACCGTGGTGGCAGCGTAGTTGCGCCCCGTGCGCGGGGAGCTGCCGGGCCTCGACAGGTTGCAGCGGTGGTCGGGAGCATGCTCCCAAAGCCAATCCGGCTGCCGGGCCAGGGCGCTTGAGTTAGCGGGTCAGGGGCAGCACGTGGGAGCGGGCCGGGCGTTTTGCCCGGCCCGCCGCGCATTCGCGAGAGTTAGTCCTTCTGCTGGCTGCGGCGTGCGGCCTCGACCTGGGCCCGCTGCCGCGCGGCCTTCTTGGACAGTCCGGCCGTGGAGGGTCGAGCCTGCTTCTGCTCCTCCCTGGCGACGGGAGCCTTGCTGGCGCGCCACGTGGGGCGAGCAATGCCCGCGTCGCGGTCGCGGTTCCACGCGGCCGACACGTCACCAAACAAGGTCTTACGCACGCCACGGTGAACGTCGCGCATCCGGTAGAACAGAATCAGGCCCACTAGGAAGCAAGAGACGATGACGACGGCGCCCCAGAACTCGTCGTACAGAGCAACGTATCCGCCGCCAAATGCCGCCACCAGGGCGCAAACAGTGATCGTGAGGCCGACCGCCCAGCGGTAGTTGCGGCGCTGAGAGAAATCCATTACTCCGTCCTTGGCAGTAGATAACGGTGCAAAGTCTAGCCGCAGCGCGATACGGTTAGAGAATGAGCAAGCCTGTGGTGACCTTTGCAACCAGCGCAGATCAACCGAACCTAGACGTCGAGGAGCATCCGCTCCTGGACGCAGTTGCCGAGCGTGGCATGGACCCGCGTGTGGCAGTGTGGGACGACCCTAGCGTCAACTGGGGCGACGCGGGCGTCGTAGTGGTGCGCGGAGTGCGTGACTACGCGCAAAAACGCTCCCAGTTCATCGAGTGGGCCGGCTCCATCCCGCGCCTGCTCAACCAGGCACCCGTGCTCGCGTGGAACACGGACAAGCACTATCTACAGGAGCTGGAGGCGCGCGGGCTGCCCACCATCCCCACCACCTGGCTGGAGCCCGACGCCGGGCTGACCAAGCACCAGGTGCACTGCCGCTTCCCCGCCCAGGGCGACTTCGTGGTCAAGCCCGCCATCTCCTCCGGCGGTCGCGGTACGGGCCGCTACACCTCCACCGACGCCAAGAGCCGCATGGAAGCGATCACGCACGCCGTGCGCCAGCTTCGCAAGGGCCGCACCGTCATGGTGCAGCGCTACCTGGAGACCATCGACACCGCCGGTGAGATCTCCCTGGTCTTCTTCAACGGCCTCATCTCCCACGCCGTCTCCAAGCAGGCCATGCTCCACCCCTCCTTCCGCTCCGTGGAAGAGGTGCAGCGGGAGACTGCCGTGCAGGTGCGGGAGGTAACTGAGGCCGAGCGCAACTTCGGTGAGCGCGTGCGCAGCGTGCTGCACGGTTACATCAAGGACACCGTGGGGCGCGACATGCAGCTGTTGTTCAACCGCATCGACCTGGTGCCCGACGGCAAGGGCTCCTTCTACGTCATGGAGGTCTCCCTGATCGACGGCTCCCTCTACCTGGGCGCCGTGCCGGAGGCCGTGGGCAACTTCGCCGACGCCATCGCCCAGCGCGTGTTCTGGTAGAACGCCAAAGATGGGCTGAGGGGGCCGCCGGGGCTGTAAAGCCACCGGCGGCCCCTCAAGTCGCTAATGCGTGCTGAGTGCGGGGCGGGCGCGCGGCCAAGCGATGCCGGCCGCGCGCGGGGCGCGGCCAGGAGGTAGTGGCCGTGCTGGCACGCGATCAGTCCACCCAGACCTCGGTATAGTCGGCGCAGGAGTACCGGAAGGTGGAGTACTGTGCCTCGCGGATGAAGCTCATCTTGCCCACCAGGGTCTTGTCCGCCGGGGACCACTGGGACTCGATAGTCACCTGCGGGTTGTAGGTGCCCGCGTATGCCTCGATGCAGCTGGTCTCGGGGGAAGGCAGATCGGAACGACCATGGGCCGCGAAGAACAGGTCGGTGTAGTCGTAACCGAGCACCACCGCGTAGTAATCCTCGCTAAAGCGGCTCACCCCGACGGACGGGACGGTTACGGTGCCGATCTCCGCCCCGGAGTAGTCGGTTCGACAGGAGTAGAGGAAGGTGTACCTCCCGGAGATTAGGGCCGGGAAGGTCAAGGTGCCCTCGAAGTGACCGGTCGTGTCCGTCGTGAGGGCGCTGTCGGCGAGGCGGGCCGTGTAGGACTGCCCGTCGTCGCCCGCAATCATCAGGCAGGAAGTCTCCGGCCGACGCAGATCGCTCGGGCCCGTGGCCGTGAAGTCCACGTTCAGGCGCAGACCGTCCTGGGAAACGCCCGTCACCTGTGCGGCGTAACTCTCCGAGTACCTGCTTTCTGCCCCAGCCTGCAGTTGCGCCGATGGCGCCTCCGGCAGGCGCAGGTTGGTCCGCGAGGGGGAGGGGGTGGGCGTGGCTACCTGCGTGGTGGTCGCGGGTGTTGCGGACGCAGCCTGAGTTGTTTCGCGTGCGGCGGGGGAGGAGGAAGCGGTAGGGGCTGCAGCCCCCTGCGGCTCGGGCGCCGAGCGGCCCTTGACGAGCCAAACTACCGCTCCGGTAGCCACGGCGGCCAGCGTGACCGTGGCGATGATGGCGGCCATCAGGCCGCGCTTCTTGCCCGGTTCGCGGGCCGGGACCGGGGAAGTGATCGGGGCCGAGACCGGGGCCGGGACCGGGGAAGTGATCGGGGCCTGGGGCGGGAGTGCAGGCGCGGCCGGGGCAGGTTGCGGGGCTGCGGGCGGCGCAGCCGCAGCTGCCACCGGCGGGGGCGGCACAGGAGTAGCCGCCGAGGCTGGGCCCAACGGGGCCGGGCTGACCGCAGGCTGTGTGGGAGGCGGGAAGTTCAGCGGGGCCTCCTGCTGCTGACACCACGGGCACTGACTGTAAGTCTCCGGATAGACGTGCTGGGGATTGAGACGGCAGACCAACATCGGCAGGGCCCTTCCGAGAATGAGTGAGGCCGGGAACGCGCACGCAATGTTGGCGTTCGCGGCAGCGGAGGTGACGGGATGCGGCGCGGGGCGTCGTTCAGGGCGGGGCTCGCCGCAGGGGCTCAATCCCGCCGCAGAACCCGGCGGCGCCGGGGCAGGTACCTGCCCCGGCGAGAGCATACTGAGCGCACACCGGGCCGACGGGAAACCGCAGTGTGAGGGAGCCGATCTAGGGGCGCTGCGAGACCGCAACCGGGGAAGGTGCGCCTAGCGCCGCTGGCCGTAGGCCCCGGGCCCGGGCGGCACGGAACGTACTTTTGCGACATTGGGGTACATGCGACCGATCGGGGGCACGCCCCCAAGCGGTCGCATGTACCCCGCACTAGCATTTGCGTCGCGCCCCTTGGCGATAAGGCCCCGAGCCCGCGCCGACTCCGCCCAGCCCCGGCGCGTGCGTGGCCCGGTCCTCGTGCGCTTGCCGCCCAGCACACGGCACCCGGTGGGCATGAAAAAGCCCAGTCCGCACGGACTGGGCCACCACGCATTTTGCTGCCTGGACTCACCACATGAAAGAACCCAGTCCGCACGGACTGGGCCTTACCTGGGGTGGCTGAGTAGCACGTTCGGCAACTCCGCCCCAAAGACGAAGACCCTGATCAACCGCCTGAACCGTGGGGTCTACGAGGTCTCCCGACGGCCCGAAAGCACCGCTCCCAGGGATGATCGTGGTCCCGTTGTAGGGACTGTCGAGACGGCTCAAACTTTCCTCACGGCCGCCGAGGTGGACGCGCTCGTGGGTGACTACCTGGCCGGGATGAGTGTGCAGTCTCTCGCCGAGAGGTTCGGCATCCACCGGGCCACGGTGTTCTCCCATCTGCGTCGCTGCGGCGTGCCGAGCCGCCGACCAAGGCTGGGGATCGACGAGAAGGCCGAGGCGGTGCGCCTCGCACGCGCGGGTGTCTCCATGCGCGCGATCGGTCGCCGGATGGATGTGGACCGCAAGGCCGTGCGCGCGGCCCTGGTCGAGGCGGGACTCATCGTGGGTGGCGCCGATGCCTCATAGCGCTGTTCCGGGTCGCTGGTCGTGGAGAGTTTTGCCGGACATCGTCGCTCTCGACGTGTCTCGCCCCACAGACCGAAACAGACGGCTAGCGTTCGGCATGAACGACTGCTCTCGCCGGTTGGCCGAGGGCGTGGATCGCCGGACGGAGCACGAGAGCGGGGCTGGGTATGGCTTACGAGCAGCTACCGATAGTCGAGGTCGACCTCGATCAGCTCTTCCTTGACCTGGAGAACTACCGCATACCGACGCGCCGCGACGACGAAGCTGGTGCGCTGAAGTACTTGTTTGCGTCGGAGGACGTCCTCGGAGCGGCGCGACTGATCCTCCGTGACGGTTACTTCGACAACGAAGTCCCGATTGTGACGTCGGCATCGGACTCCGGGAGCGGTTCCCCATACACCGTGTTGGAAGGCAACCGTCGAGTCAGTGCGCTCAAGGCGCTTCGGGACCCGACGATCGTGCCCGGCCATGAGGCAGAGATTCGAGCCCTGCTGAAGCGGTACGCAGTGGAGGCGGAGAATCTTCCGGAACGGGTTCGTGTGATCGTCGCTCCCGACCGAGCGGCAGCGGCACCTCACGTAGCAAGGTTGCATACCGGCATCTCGAAGAGGCGCTGGAGCCGTGATCAGCAGGCCACCTTCTACTATTCGCTCATCGACGAGCAGACCACGGTTGACGATGTGAAGGCGCAGTACCCGGACGTCGGGGTCGCCAGGTTCATGAAAATGGCCGTAATGCGGCGCTTCCTAAGTGCAGCACCGTTTTCTGATCACTCTCTCCGCGAGTATGCTCAAAGTGACGCCTTGAAGATGTCAGCCTTCGAATATGCCTACCGAAACAAGGAGATTGCCTCTGCGATCGGCGTGGAGTTCGATAAGGATGGCATGCTCCTGCCGCGGGCATCGACGCCCGAAAAGATTGCTGTGAAGTTGACGAAAGAGAAGCTCAGCGCTTTGGAGTATCTCGTCGGCGAGTTTCGTGCCGGCCATCTCAACACTCGCTCGCCAGAGTTCAAGAAGAGCAAGCAGGAATATCAGTCCCTGGTGAATCGCCTCAACGGCGTCTCGACTCCTACTTCGCCACAACCAGCGCCGCCCGATCTTCCCGCGCAACCAACGCCATCAGGACCATCCCAAGGCGGTCCGTCCAGTGTGTCCGGCGGGCCCGGCAGTGGTCGGGGTGGAACCGGTCCGACTCCACCTGGCTCACCTGGTGGCACCGGCAGCCGTGGGCCCAACCATCCAGACACGAAGGACACGCTTGACCTGTCGGGGCTTGACTACGAGAACGCGCCACTGAATCTCAAGCTGCGATACTTCGAGCTGCGCAGGATCAGCCTCACGAATCTCCCAATCGCGGCCGCGATCCTCATGCGCTCAGTATTGGAGGCGACCATCAAGGTCCATTTCGAGGGCGACCCAACCCCCGCCACCGGCCAGTTGAGCGATGCATTCAAGCATGTCGTGCAGGCCTACGGTCAAGAGAAGTCTCTCAAGTCGACCATTGCCACTATTCAGTCGGGTAACGCTCACAAGCACGGGTCGATCCAGTGGTTCAACCTCATCGCGCACAGCGCCGATGCTTCCGTTAGCGCGGATGACGTCCGGCAGGCATGGAAGGTCGTGAACCCGCTGCTTAGGCGTTTGTTGCGCCAGTCATCGCGGGCGTCGTCAGCGACGACTTGATCACCCGCGCGACCGAAGGGGATGCTACGAGCAGCTCTTCCGCCTGTCCCGGATACCTAGCGGAGTAGGTGAGCTCTAGTCGGCACTGGAACTGATCTCGGTACAGCTTTTCGATCAGTGGAGCCGCGTCATAGGTTATTAACCAGTGCGCCTCTTCGACTGAGTTGACGATCGTCGAGAGGGCCTTGTGGTCCCGCCCGTCGAAGGCGTTTAAGTAAAGTTGCGATCCTGCCTGCACGTAGGGTGGGTCGATGTACATAAACGATCGCTCATCGTGAGAGTACTGCTGAATCACGGTCCGGCCATCGAGGTCAGAGACCGTGATGTGATCTGCCAGGTCGCCGATTGCCGTCAACCGCTGAACGAGAGTTTGTCGGTTGAACCGGGCATCAATCTTGTACTTCCCCTCCTGGCGCTGCCCACCGATAACACCTGCGTTCAGAATCCCCGAGCGATTAGTGCGGTTCAGGAAGAAGAAGGCGAATCCGAGACGGAGTATATCGCTCTCATCTCGGCTCCGATATATCTCTCGTTGCCTCAGCCACTCGTCAATGGTCAACGGCGTTGACTCGACCAGCTCAACAAAGCTCGCATTGTGGGCAACGACAGACCTCCAAAAGGCATGGACGGCCGGGTCGATGTCATTGATAACCAAGTGCCGAACGATGCCCTCACGAAGTAGCGCGATCCCTGCGCCTGCGCCCCCGGCGTAGGGCTCGATGTATCGGGCTTCTTCGACGCCCAGGGCGGTGATGATGTCAGCAAAGAACCCCGCGAGCGCTGACTTACCGCCTGGGTATCGAAGCGGGGAGAGTGTGCCGTAACGGCGTGATCCAACGACACGCAGGCTGTCATTCATTGGAGTCTTTCCCTCACTCGATGTGCAGCAACTCGGCAGCGAGCAGAGCAGAAACGCGCGTCACCTCGGCCGAGAAAGGGGTCGCCGCAGTGCTCACAATCTCGCCATGCGTCGCGACGACGAAGGCGCTCGCGACGCAGAGCACGGTCCAACTCTGTTAGGCCAGCCTCAGGTAGATAGCCCAGACTCTTCATGTTACGAATAGTACTCGTTACGCGGCGAGCTGCGAGTTGCAACGCGGACAGTGCGCCAGGTGTGGATCTTCGGCGGCACCGCCTTCGCGCTCAGAGCGGAGGGAGCTCCGAGCCTCGTTGCCGCGAGATGCTCAGTGCGCACCTCCTCGGCAGGAAAGCCGAGAGGAAGCGAAGATGGCTGGCTTGACCGACCTTGCAGGTGATGAGCGGGCGGCGCGGATGGTGTTGTCCCTTCTTGTTGAGCCCAATGATCGGGTGACGGGTCGTCTTCTTGCTCGGCTTGGAGCGGTGGGGACGCTCTGGCTTGCCGAGCACGACAGCGCGGTGGTGGGCCTCAGCCCTGTGGACGCGCAGTTCTGGCGGGGCCACTTCGACGTCCCCGCGGTGAAGGGCATCGCCTCCCGTCTGGACCAGGTTCAGCGGTCAGGGGTTCGGGCACTCATTCCCGGTGATGCCGACTGGCCTGCTGCACTCAATGATCTGGGCGTGGGAGCCCCGTACGTGTTGTGGGCTCGTGGTGCGTCGTCATTTCTCGCTCGCCCGGTGCAGGACTTCATCACGATCACGGGGGCACGCGCTTCCACTTCTTACGGCGACCATGTTGCCCGCGAGCTCGCCGCTTCGATGGCTGCGGACGAGCGGGTGGTCGTCGCCGGTGGCGCGTATGGGATCGACGGTGCCGTGCATCAGGCGGCGCTCGCCGCAGGTGGGGACACGATCGCGATTCTCGCTAACGGAGTTGACCGCCCCTATCCTGCTGGCCACCGTGACCTACTCGAACGCGTGGCCGATGTCGGGCTTCTTGTCAGCGAGGTGCCGCCCGGTGCAGTTCCGACCAGGAATCGGTTCATCGCCCGCGCGCGGCTGATGGCGGCGCTCTCGTCCGCGACGGTCGTCGTCGAGGCGGGAAGCCGGTCGGGCTCCTTGGTGGTGGCGCGTCACGCTTTCGAGTTGGGTCGGGGCGTGGGGGCCGTACCAGGCCCGGTGACGAGTGTCGCGAGCATCGGGTCGCATCGTCTGCTTCGGGATGGCACCGCTTCGCTGGTCGCCGACACGTCTGATCTTGCACGTCTGGCGGAACGCGGCACTGGGCACCGTGTTTCGGTGCCACGTGCGCAGATCAAGGCGGATCGACTCCGCGCGGCCAAGCCTGCTCCTGCACACACGTTTGTAGCCGAGTACCGGCGGTCGAACGGCGGAGTTTTACCTCAGCGGCTGATTCGAGCTCAGGTCGAGACAGCTCATCGTGCGCACTGGGCTCGGCACGATTCCTGGCCCGGTTCTCCTGGGCGCGAGCCCTGACCAGCAGCACCACGCTCACTGGGCCGATGACGACCATCTTGAGAGCGTTCCAGATGCAGACCAGCACGACGAGGTGGAGCCATCCGGGGCCACCGTTGTCGATGAGCCGGGTGCACCAGACGGCTATGGCCAGGTAGGGAACGCCCAGCAGCATCGCCGGCACGCCCCACTTCAGTCCCCGCCTGCTCCGGATGAGGTCGAGAACGATGTTGCTTGGCATGTAGCGGCGCAGGAAGTAGCGGGCCTTGACGCTCAGCCCCCACAGAAGGTGGATCATGATGGGCTCCTCTCAACACGCAGGTGCATCGTTGAGGCGGTGCGTGGAGAGCGACCCGAAGGTCTGCCGCAGACGGCCCAAAGGTAAGGAGAAATCCGCCTCACCTCAAGGCTACGTCTACCGCCGGACAATCGGAAGCGTCACATGTTGCGTCCACTCTGGGCCCGGCTCCTCCTCGCAGCCTGGAGCCCAGCCGCCGAAGTGAGGCTCTCCTCTGAGGGGGAGAGCACCCGATCAAGAGCGGCCCGCGCTCGCGCGGCGTCGATCTTCTGCGCTGTGTTGTCTGGTTCCGGGCCGAGGGGTGTTTGGCTGGTGATGCGGTAGCGGTCTCGGTATGCGGCGACTGTGCGTGCGGCTCTCCGCCAGGCCGCGGCTTGGTGTTGGTCGCTGGGTGGGGGGCCGATGGTTTTGGTCCAGGGTGCGTTCTCGGTCAGGGCGGTGTCGAGGACGGCGTCGGCGCGCGTTTCGATGAGTGCTTCTCGTTCGTGGAGGGCGGCTCGCATCTCGGCGTCGATGACGCTGTGGGCGTGTGGGATGAGGCCGGCGATGAGGCGTGGCGGTTTCCGGGTTCGCCCTGATCCTGCGGGTCGCGCGGTTGCTCGTTCGACGCGGTGGTGGAGGACGGCGGCGATGTCGTCGGCGTCACCGAACCCCCGGGCAGCGACGAGCCGCGGTAGGAGGGCATCAAGGTTGTGGTGGTTGGCTTCGGCTCGGCGGAGTTCGGCCGTGAGCGGGCCGAACGCTTCGGATCCGATGGCGCGGCCGGCTTGGTCAGTGGTGAGGCCGGAGGTGCGGAGGAGGGTGGCCCAGCGGTCGTGTTGGGCGGCTGCGGCGATGGTTTCGTATTCGGCGGCGAGTTGCGCGATCGAGCCCCACTGGTCGTGTTCGGCGGTGATGGCCTGGTGGGCGGAGAGTTCGGCTCCGGAGTGTTGTAGGACTCCGTAGAGCACGCTGCGCGCGGTCACGTGCGGGTTGTCCCCGGGGTGTGGCTGGGTGTGGTCGTCGGCGCGGTCGAGGGTGACGTAGGCGTGGTTGGCGTAGCGTCCGCGGGTCATCGCGACGTAGAAGGTTTCCCTGGTGGAGGTGGGTTCGACGAGCACGTGCGCGGTGTCGGTGGTGGTGCCTTGGGCGCGGTAGGCGGTGACCGCGTAGCCGAGGTCGACGTGTTCGGCAACGTAGGCGGCTGGGAGGAGGATGCTGCCGCCGAACCGGCGTCCGGGCTTGCGGATGGTGAGGGTGCCGTCGTCGCCGACGCCGGTGATGGTCCAGATGTCGCCGTTGCGTACCCAGTCCCGCCCACTGGCGGTGCGGAGTCTGCGGTTGTTGCGGCGGGTGATGATCGTGTCGCCGATTCCCGCGGTGGTGCCGTCGTCCAGTTCGACCTCGCGGCTGGGAGTGAGGGTGCCGTCGAGGATCAGGTCGGCTCGGGCACGGGCGTTCAGGGCGGACACGTCTTCGTGGGTTTCGGCGATCAGCACCGATACGAGACCTTGGTCGCGGTCGGCCCGCCACGCGGTGTAGGCGGCGTCGGTCATGGCGTCGTGGTCGCCGTCGGTGATGCGCTGGTGGTCGAGGTAAGTGTCGATGACCTGGGGGTGCCCGTGACGCAACGCGAGGGATGCGGTCTTCTCCCAAGCGTGGGAGAACCGGTGCACGTCGACCAGTTCTGGCGTGTCGACCCGGTTGTTGGCGATCATCGCGAACGCGCCGCCGGCGTCCACGGATTGCAGTTGGGCGTAGTCACCGACCAGCAGCACCTTCGCCCCAGCAGTCTGGGCGAGGTGGGTGATGCGGTCCAACGAGAGGGTACCGGCGAGGGAGGCTTCGTCGATGATGACGATCTGACCCTGCTGGAAGGTGGTGCCGTGCAGGAGATGGTTCTGCCACCACTTCGCCGTGTTCTCGGTCGCGATCCCGAGATCCTCGGCCAACACTTGGGCGACGACCGCGGAGGGGGCGAGACCGACGACGGAACCAGGCCCGTGTTCGGCTTCCCAAGCGCGGCGCAGCGCATTCATGACAGTGGTCTTGCCCGCCCCCGCGGGGCCGACCAGGACGTCGAGCATCCGCCCGGATGCGGCGATGCGGGTCAGGGCGTCGGCTTGGTCGTCACCGAGTATCCGCCCATCCACGTCCGGTCTACCGGTGGCCTTCTCGACTGTCGCCAGCGCCACCGTTGGCCCGGAGAGGTCGTTGGCGCGTTGCAGGAGCCGGTCCTCGGCCGCCAATAGGACCTCGGAGGAGAACACGGTCGAGCCTTTCGGCCGGAACACCGTCGAGCCGTCCGCCCGGCGGAACACCAACGGGGAACTGGCCAGGTCTGGGGGCGTCAATCGGAGTGATGCGTGTTGGGCGGCGTCGGCGACCATCGCGATTATCGTTTCCCGGTCCTGCATGGTGGCGAATCGCCAGCCCATCGTCTGCCGGGACGCCTCCGCTATGAGGTTCCAGCGCCGCCAGGTCGAACGCTTCTCCCCGACGGTCTCCACCACGCGCCGACCGAGGTCGCCGATCACATCGAGTGGCACATCGTCGGCGCGGAGCAGTAGCGGCTGCTCGTTGTTGGTGACCTCTCGTGCCCACAGGGTCGCGTCCCGGCCCAGGATCGTGGTGGCGCGGGTCCGCCAGTCGGCGGTGAGATCGGCCAGGGACCGGACCTGCTTGTCCGGCCGGGTCGTCAACGTCGCCTGCGCCCGCAGCTTCACGACCACCGCCGGGGACGGCCGCCGCCCATGCTCCTCGACATAGGCCGCAATGAGCCGATCTGTTTCGGCGTCGATGTGCCGGGCGCGGGTCGAGAACTCGGTCACCAGATCCTCCGGCACGCCCGAGATCGCCCACGCCGGGTTCCGATCGCGGCCCATCTCCCGGGCCTCCCACTCGACGCCGAACGTGCGGGTCATGTGGTCGGCGAACACCGCCTCATGCAACTCCGAGAGCGCGACCACGGCGGCGTGCATCGGGCGTCCGTCCAAGCTGCGCCACTTACCGTCCAGGACCGTCTTGGCCTTGTTGCTGATCACCACATGCGTATGCAGGTGAGGGTCGCCGACGCGGGAGTCGAAATGATCGAACGCGGTCGCGACCAGCCCGGTGACTTCGACCTGCGCAACGGCACCGTCCCCGGCGGTTGCGCCCGTGCGGGTGGCTGCAACCTCGCGCTCCATGAACGCAACTACCTCCGCAACCGCCCGATGATGTGCCTCCCCAATCAGCGCCTGCTCCCCGGCATCCGCCACGGCCCACAGCACGCTCGCGGACTTCGGGATCGAGAAGGTGAAGTCGAACCCTGCCACGGCGCGCCGGGTGCCGCGAGCGGTCTCCTCGGCCACGATCTGCGTGACCACCTCGCCTTTTGCTCCAGCGGTCAACGACGGATCGAGAGCGGAAATCCGGGATTCGATCCGCTCCGCCGGGGTCTTGTAGTTCGGGAACGCCAAGCCGAGTGGGTTGCCGGTGATGGGGTCTCGCCCCATGCCGATCAGGAGTTGGAGCTGGGCCTCTGAGAGGCGGTCTCGGACGGAGAGTTCACCGTGCCCCAGCGCGCCGACTCCAGCGCCGAGCCAGCGTCCGGGAGGGGTGCCGGCCTCCGCGTAGTAGCGAGTCAACGGCGTTGATAGAGACCTCTCACCGTCAGCGGCCGCGATCGTCTTGAGCAGGTACTTGTAGCCGTCACCCGCCGACATCACGCGCATCGAAACCGTCATGCTCACCTCCGTCTTGCCGGGCAGGTGAGCACCCGCGCCCGGTGACTTCTACGGCGATAAAGCTCAGTTCCCCTCGACCTGCAAGAGGCGTGTGGCCTCAGGAAGAGGTTGGAGCAAACGCCTGAGGACGAGGCGTCGGTGACGGTGCCAGCGGGCTCTGGGCGGGGTGGCTCCGGTCGGCGTGGGCGGTCATCGGATGCGTGTCGGAGGCGTGCACCTGACAGGTGACCAACTCGGCATCAGTTCTCGACGAGGCACCGGATGCCGTGGACGCCTGCCAGCCGGAGCGCTCTTCATGCACGAACTCAACGCCAGCAGCGATTCACCACTCAGGATCGGCTCGCTGTTCAGCGGCTACGGCGGCCTCGACCTCGCCGTCGAGCACGCCTTCAACGCCAGAACGGAGTGGTTCTCCGAACTCAACGAGCCCGTCGCCCGCGTCTTCGCCAAGCACTGGCCCGACGCCCCGAACCTGGGCGACATCACCACCATCGACTGGAGTCAGGTCGAGCCAGTGGAGGTCCTCATCGGCGGGTTTCCCTGCCAGGACGTGTCCACCGTCGGCAAGCGCGCCGGCATCGCGCCAGGCACCCGCTCGGGGCTGTGGGCACACATGGCCGCAGCGATCGACGTGCTCCAGCCTGAATGGCTCGTCATCAAGAACGTCCGCGGGCTGCTGTCCTCACCCGCGACGCGGCCCGCCGCAGAAAGAGACGACCCATGAACAACGCAACCCCCGTGACGCAACCCCCGACGGCGCAACCCTTCGCGGACTGGAACCCGACCCGTGGCACCTGGGAGACAACGCAGCTCGACCTCTACGGGCTCTCGGCGCCGTTCTCGGCGATCTGGCCGACCTGCGGTTGGATGCACGATGGATCGGCCTACCGGCTTCCCTTGTCGGCGCTCCTCACCACCGGCTCCGCATCTTCATCCTCGGCCACCGTACGCTTCCGAACCCCACTGGCGACCGACTCTTCGCGTGGCGGGGAGACTCTCGATCAGGTGCGAGCCCGGCGAGGGACGATCGCGCTCTCGCACCAGATCATCGACTTCGCACTCCACGGGCCACCTGGCTCACCGAGCAGGAGAGCCGAGTCGGAGACGCTGTGGTCCCTGATCGACGGACTGTTCAACGCTGGGGACGCTACGCCGACGCAATTGCCCGGTGGGAGTACGTCATCGGGCGACCCGCGCCTGCGCCAGCCCTCCTGAACGACGCCGACGGACCCCGCCCAGCACCAGCCTTCGTCGAATGGCTCATGGGCTTGCCCGCAGGCTGGGTCACTGGCACCGACGACCTGACGCAGAATCAGCAGATCACCGCACTCGGCAACGGCGTGCTGCCGCTACAGGCTGCGTCTGCGCTGACCGGTGCTGTCCGGTTGGGGAACAAGGCGGCGGCCCGCTAGCGGCTGAGGGGGGTGCCCCTATGTTGTTTGTCAAGCGGCTTGAACGAGTTTTGGGCTTGGTTGTGGGGTATAGAGGGTGCCTGTGCGGATCATGGCGTGCAGGGTGAGGATGCGGCGGTGGGCCAGGGCGAGGAGTGCTTGGTTGTGGCGTTTGCCTTGGGCGCGTTTACGGTCGTAGTAAGCACGGGAGGTGGCATCGCTTCGTAGGGAGGCAAAGGCAGCTAGGAACATGGCTCGTTTGAGGCGTTTGTTGCCTGTTCTGGATACGTGTTCACCTCTGATGGAGCTGCCCGAGCGTCTGGTTACCGGGGTTAGACCGGCGTAGGAGGCTAGGTGGGCTGCGGTGGGGAAGGTCTTGCCCAGGGTCTCGGCGAGGAAAACAGCTGCGGTCCTGATTCCGATCCCGGGCATGGAAGTCAGGACCTGGAAAAGAGGGTGGGCCTGCACTAGGTGCTCGACCTGGGTGGCGATGTCTTTGCGTTGGGCGTGCAGGGTGATTAGCTGCTGGGCCAGGTGGGGCAGGACTGTGCCTGCGGCTTGGGTGCCGGCAACGGTGACACTTTGTTTGGCTAGTGCTTGGACGATCTGGTCGGCCCATGCGGCGTAGAGTTTGGCTCCGTTGGCTTTGAGTTTGGCGGCAATCCGCGTCTTTCCAGCTTTCTTCAGTTGGGCTGGGGTGGGGTAGGTGTTGATGAGCTGGAGTATGGAGTCATGCTCCAGTTTGGGGCCAAGGACAGCTTCCAGGGCGGGGTGGATCTGGGTGTACAGGCCTCTGATCCGGTTTGCTGTCTGGTTGACCTGACGGGCTAGGTCCAGATCAAACCCGGTCAGCATCGCCAAGGCCGGGCCGTCCTGTTCTCCATCGCCTAACGCGCGCAGGGTGTGAGGCATGGTCAAAGCAGCCATGGCGATCACGGCGGCGTCACGTTTGTCTGTTTTCGCATTGCCCGGGGTTAGGTCGGCGATACGGCGCATGGACAGACCTGGCAGGTAGGCCACGGTGATTTCCATGTCTTGGGCTACTGCCACGGCCAGGGCCCCGATGGTGGCTGGCTGGTCCACCACTACCAAGACCGTGCCGTGTCTAGCTAGGTCTTGGTAGAGCGAGCGGAGTTTGGACTCGTCGTTGGGCAAAGGCTTGTCTAGCAGTTTCTTGCCCGCGCGGTCTAGGGCGTGAGCCCAGTGTTCGCTTTTGCCCACGTCGATGCCGACAAAGACTGAGATCTGGTCTACTTCCATGTGTCCTGCCCCTTGCTAAACCACGGCCAGCGCCACGGTCGCTAGTCCCGCACCCACGTGTGCGTTAGACCTCGCTACAAGCGGGTCGTTCCCCTAATCAGCGTCTCCCCTGCGCCCAACTGTCGTGGGTGACAACACCCCCCGGATCATTGGTTAGACAGGGGCAAACCATCATGCCCACGACAGCTGGCCGAGCCCGGAACAACCGAGCCACAAACAAGGTAACGGGGAAGACCGCCGCCGCGAGCGGTCGTATGCGCTCCTCTGCGGCCCAAATCAGGCGCCCTCGATAATTCTCGCCTAGACTTGGAGGTGGCTGCGTGCTCGCTTCCGACGATCGCAGCACACAGGGGCGCCCTCGGCGCACAGGCCGAAGGAGAACAGATGGCTGACGTGCAGGATCGCTGGCTATCCGTCGAGGAGATTTGCCAGCACCTCGGAGTGAGCAGCGACACCGTCTATCGCTGGATTGATCGCTCAGCCATGCCCGCCCACAAGATGGGGCGAAAGTGGGAGTTCAAACGAGACCAGGTTGATGCCTGGGTCGAAGCTGGCGGCGCTGCCGGCGACGCGCGCGAAGAGGCGCCCGAAGGCGGGGCCAAGTGACCACGCCCCGCGTTCGAATCAACGCCGTGGACCTGTTCAGTGGGGCAGGCGGGCTGACCCATGGCCTTGCCAAGGCCGGAATCAACGTCCGCGTCGGCGTCGATGTCGATCCCGCGTGCGAGTACCCGTACACGGAGAACAACAAGGCCAAGTTCCTCCTCAAGTCAGTCGGGGACATTGAGTCCGACGAGCTCGCCTCGTACTACCTGCCGAGAAGCGTTCGCCTGCTGGCTGGCTGCGCCCCGTGTCAGACGTTCTCTTCCTACAACCAGAAGGCTTCAACCGACGACGACCGGTGGTGGTTGCTGCGGCATTTCTCGCGGCTTGCAGGAGAATTGCTCCCAGAGTTGGTCACCATGGAGAACGTGCCCGGTCTGCTCGACCATGCTGTCTTCGATGAGTTCGTTGCATCGCTTGAAGCCAGCGGTTACGAGGTATCCAAGCAGGTTGTCAACTGCCAAGACTACGGTGTTCCGCAGCACCGAAATCGACTGGTTCTCCTCGCTTCGCGCCTTGGCCCGATCAGTCTCCTCACCCCCGCTCAGTTCAAGGCGAAGCCGACGAGCGTTCGCGAAGCGATCGGCAACGGGAGGGTGCCACCCCTGGCAGCGGGCTCAGCAGATGCAACAGATCGGTTGCACCGAGCCTCTGGGCTGTCCTCACTGAATCTGCGCAGGATCAAGGCGTCGAAGCCCGGCGGCACCTGGCGTGATTGGCCCGACGAACTTGTCGCTGAGTGCCACAAGAAGGAGTCCGGCAAGACCTACCCCGGTGTGTACGGTCGCATGGCTTGGGACGAGGCCGCTCCTACCATGACCACCCAGTTCTACGGGTTCGGTAACGGACGCTTCGGGCACCCTTCCCAGGATCGAGCGATCTCTCTACGAGAGGGAGCGATCTTGCAGGGCTTCCCCCCGAACTACCAGTTCGTCGCGCCCGGTGCCCCTGTGCACATGAAGACCATCGGCAGACTGATCGGCAACGCAGTGCCTGTCACACTTGGCGAACTCATCGGCCGGAGCATGAAGGCCCACGTCAAGGCGCATCGTGAGGATGTTCTTCGTCTGCTTGCTGAGGGCCAGCTCGCATGACACCTGACCAAGCACTCTCGACTCAGACTGTTCCTGAACCCGGCCAGCTCGTCGAGGTACGTCGTCGCCAATGGGTTGTGTCTGAAGCGCCAACAGGGAGCGCGCTGCCCGGGACGCGTCCGCAGCACCTCGTCACGCTCTCCTCGCTGGACGAGGATGCGCTAGGAGAAGAGCTTCAGGTGATTTGGGAACTTGAGCCTGGTGCGCAAGTACTCGAAAAGGCCGGGCTGCCGGAGCTCACCGGCTGGGACTCGGATGACCGGCTGGAGGCTTTCCTTGACGCGGTGCGCTGGGGCGCGGCAACCAACGCGAACCGCACGTTCCTCCAAGCACCGTTCCGCAGCGGCATCTCCATTGAGGACTATCAGCTTGATCCACTCGTCAGGGCCATTGACATGGCACGGGCGAACCTCCTGATCGCGGACGATGTGGGCCTCGGCAAGACCATTGAGGCTGGCCTGGTTGTCCAGGAGTTGCTGATCCGGCATCGAGCCCGCACGGTTCTCGTCGTTTGCCCAGCGAGCCTTCAGATCAAGTGGCAAACGGAGATGCAGGAGAAATTCGGTCTGGAGTTCCGAATCGTCGATACGGAGTACGTCAAGCAGCTACGACGCAGCAGAGGAATCCAAGCAAACCCGTGGACTTCTTTCCCACGGCTCATCACGTCAGTGGATTGGGCCAAGTCAGGCGAGGGCCTGCGGTTACTCAAGGACATCCTCCCTACCTCAAGCACCTACCCGCGTAAGTTCGACATCCTCATCGTCGACGAGGCCCACAACGTCGCGCCTGCCGCAGCCACGCGGTATGCCCTTGAGAGCCAACGAACGAGGCTGATCCGGACTCTCGCCCCCAACTTCTCCCACCGCTTGTTCCTGACTGCCACCCCGCACAATGGCTACCAGGCGTCCTTTACCTCGCTGTTGGAGCTTCTGGACGATCAGCGTTTCGCTCGCTCCGTTCTGCCGGACGAACAACAGCTGCATCGCGTCATGGTTCGCCGCCTCAAGAGCGACATCACGGACCCTGACGGCAAGCGCATCTTCCCCGAGCGAAGACTCGTCGCGCTCGAAGTCGCCTACACCGAGAGTGAGATCGAAGCACACGCACTGCTTCAGGATTTCATCACCGACCGCTCAAAGTCTGTTGGCAGTGGCAAGTATGCCTATGGCACGGATTTTGCTCACAAGCTCCTCAAGAAGCGCCTGTTCTCTTCGCCGCTCGCGTTTGCGACGACGCTCGCGCGCCACCGCGAGACGCTGAGCCGCGGCTCGCGCGCATCCAAGCCCCTCGGCGCCATGGATGATCGGGTGTTGCGCAAGGCGATCCTTCGCGCCGAGGAGGACCAGGCGAACGACTCCACGCTGGAGGACGCCCAGCACGAGGCCGTGGAACTGGCCTCCGAGCTCGCCGTACCGCTGACCCAGAGCCAGCGCGACACGCTGGACCGGCTGACCGTCTGGGCCGAAGGCGCGCGCAACAAGCCCGACTCCAAAGCGAAAGCGATCCTCGAATGGATTGAGTCGCATCTCAAAGAGCCCGATGGTCAGTGGAACAACAAGCGCGTCATCCTGTTCACTGAGTACCGCGCGACGCATAGCTGGCTACAGCAGATTCTCGCGAGCCACGGATACGGTGGCGACCGCCTGGCGTTCCTCCACGGCGATGTCGACCCGGACGATCGCGAGACCGTGAAGGCGGCCTTCCAAGCCGACCCAGCGGTGTCCCCAGTGCGCATTCTGCTTGCAACCGACGCCGCATCCGAGGGGATCGACCTCCAGAACCACTGCAACTACCTCATCCACGTCGAGATTCCCTGGAATCCGAACGTCATGGAGCAGCGCAACGGGCGCATTGATCGCCACGGCCAGAAACAAGACACCGTTTTCATCTGGCACCCGGTGGGTCGAGCACGCAGCGCCAGCGCACTCACCCCAGCTGAGGTTGCTGGCGACCATGAGTACCTGATGCGAGCGGCGAACAAGGTCGAAACGATCCGCGAAGACCTCGGCAGTGTTGGGCCAGTCCTCGCGCAGCAGATCGAAGAGATCATGCTCGGTCGGCGGAACCGCTTCGATACGGTCTCGGCCGAAGCCAACGCAGCACGCGCCCGCCGCTTCGTTGCCGCTGAGCGCCAACTGCGCGATCGGATTCAGCGCTTGCACCAGGCGCTGATCCAGGCGCAAAGCGAATTTCGCATGTCACCAGAGAACATCGAACGCGCAGTCAGCGTGGCCCTCGACCTGGCCGAGAAGCCTCCACTGACCCAGGTGAAGCTGTCCGGCGCGTCAGACGCAGTTGCTTTCACGGTGCCTGAGCTCAATGGCTCCTGGGGCAAGGCAACTCGGGGACTTGAACACCCACACACCCACGAACGGCGCCCGATCACTTTCGATCATGAGGCGTCGAAGGGCCGCGATGACGTGGTGCTTGCGCACCTCGGACACAGACTGGTCCAGATGTGCTTGCGGCTCCTACGCGAGGAAATCTGGAAGCCGCACGACACCAAGAAACTGAACCGCGTAGCGGTCCGGGCTGTATCGGACAGCCTTGCTCCGCAGCCCGTTGTCCTCCTCTGGTCACGACTCGTCATCACCGGCGGGGATCACCGACGGCTTCACGAAGAACTCACTCTGTCCGGAGGTGAGCTTGGCCACGACCGCTTCAACCGGATCACCCAGGTTGCCAAGCGTGAAGAGCTGCTCGCATCGGCCACCCCGGTCAATCCGAGCGACGCGCTGTTCGCCGTACTCAAGGAGAGATTCGCGAACAGCGAGCAATCCATCATGAGCGCGGTCGAAGCCCGGTCCAAAGAGCGCCTCGACAGCCTCGACAAGACACTCAACGATCGACTGACCCACGATCTGACCGACCTCCACTCTGTGCTCGACGAGCTCGAACAAGCAATCACCAAGGAGCTGAACCCCAACGACGCCGAGAGCAATCTCTATCTACCGGGCCTGTCGCCGCAAGAGATGAGCCAGGTAGCCAAAGACATCGCTGCCCTCGAAGGCCGCCTCGACCGCATCCCGGCAGAACGCGCGGCTGAGGAGGCGGCTATCAAGCGTCAGTACGCCGATCCTGTCGCACGCACCTTCCCCGCAGCGGTGATTTTCCTGGTCCCTGAGTCTATGGCACGGAGGGGCTGAACGCGTGGTCGCACAGTCGCAGCAAATCGAATGGCTCTCGTTGGTCGAGACCAGCGGTCCGTTCCTGACGCTCACAGTCCTCGAACAGGCGTTCCCACAAGGCCTCGAATCAATCGAGACCCCTCGACGCCAGCAACTCCGTTCCGCCTACTCTGAGTGGCGCGAAGCCGTCGACGAGGACGACGAGCTTCTGCCACAACTTCACGATGCGTGGGTGAACCTGGTCGTGACCGAGTTGCTTGAGTTCGACGAGGAGTCAGCAACGCCACTCTCTTCCTGGGTGGGCGGTGGCCTGTCGGTCTCGTCGCCTGACGGGACGGCACGTTACGCGCCCACATGGATCATCCACGCTCCAGGTTCAACTGAGCCGCGCGCGTTCATAGCAGTGACTCACCCCGACGCCGACCTTGAGTCCGCCGCTCAGTTTGACGGCTGGCTCGCGACTGAGTTGGAACGGATGACCCTGCTGTGTCGTGAGCACGGCGTCCGAATCGGGATCGTTACGAATGGAGAATCGTGGGTGCTCGTCAACGCGCCCGCTGACACACCGTCTGGGCAGGCCGTCTGGCATTCGCGCTTCTGGTTCCAAGAGCCAGCGACGCTCAAGGCGTTCCAGTCGTTACTTGGCGTGCGGCGTTGCTTCGGGCCCACCGACCAGACCCTCGAAGCGCTTCTCGACGAGTCGCTGAAGCACCAGGAGGAAGTCACCGACACGCTTGGCGAGCAGGTACGCCGAGCCACCGAGGTACTGATCCAGGCGCTCGACAAGGCCGATCAGGACCGCAATAGGGAACTCCTGCACGACGTCCCCCCATCACTGCTCTATGAGGCTTCACTCACAGTCATGATGCGCCTTGTGTTCGTCTTGTGCGCCGAAGAACGAGGCCTCTTCCTCCTCGGGGACCCCATATACGACCAGAACCTCGCGGTCTCGACTCTCCGTGGCAAGCTCGCCGAGGAAGCAGACCACCTGGGCGATGAAGTGCTGGAACGCCGCTTCGACGCCTGGGCGAGGCTTTTGGCTGCGTTCCGTGCCGTCTACGCAGGTATCGAGCACGAAGACCTGCGACTACCCGCCATGGGTGGCTCCTTGTTCGACCCCGACCGATATCCGTTCCTCGAAGGTCGCGCGCTTGGCACTTCATGGCTGGACACAGCCTCGCAGCCGCTGCCGATCGATAACCGCACCGTCCTTCTACTCCTCAACTCCTTGCAGGTGCTGGAGCAGTCTCACGGTGCGCTCGCCCTCTCGTATCGAGCCCTTGATGTCGAGCAGATCGGACACGTCTACGAGGGACTGCTCGACCACACCGTAGTTCGTGTGCCGGACATCACTCTTGGCCTCCGGGGCTCAGCAAAGTACCGCTACCCAACGATGAGCTTGGCTGCCCTGGAGTCACTGCGAGTCGAAGGCCAAGACGCTCTGGTCTCCAAGATCGCGGAAGCCACCGCGCGGACGCCGGCCTCCGTCCGGAGCGAGATCACAAGACGTCCCTCGGACACTACAGCGGCAGCCATCTTGAACGCGGCGAATGGAGACCGGACGATCTCAGACCGCATCGCGCCGTTCGCCAATCTGGTGAGGCGCGACGCATGGGGTGAGCCGATCATCTTCAGAGCCCATTCGTTTATGGTCACTCCAGGTGCCGACCGCCGAGAAAGCGGCACGCACTACACGCCACGTTCACTCACCGAACAGATCGTGAACGTGGCCCTCGAACCCCTTGTATACAAAGGTCCTGCAGAGGGCCAGCCGAGAGATCGATGGGCACTCATCCCTCCTGGATCGATTCTCGACCTCAAGATCTGTGACCCCGCGATGGGTTCAGGAGCGTTCCTTGTACAGGCATGCCGTTACTTGGCAGAACGACTGGTCGAGGCGTGGGACACGGCGGAGGCTGAGGGCCTTTCAGTGACAGACGATGGCGAGCCCGTCACGGAGCTTGGCTCCGCCGCGCCACTGCCGCGAAGCGCAGACGAACGGATCATCACGGCGAGGAGGCTCGTCGCAGAACGGTGCCTGTACGGGGTAGACGTCAACTCGCTCGCGGTTGAGCTGGCGAAGCTCTCACTCTGGTTGGTCACGCTCGCGCAGGACAAGCCCTTCGGCTTTCTTGACCACAGTCTTCGGGTCGGTGACAGCCTCCTCGGCGTCCACAGCCTGTCGCAAGTCAGGCAGCTCCGGCTCACCCCCACTAGCGGGGAGCAGCAGACCGAACTCTTTGGCCGGTCTGTAGAGAATGTGGTTGAAGAAGTCATCACGCTCCGGCAGAGACTCCGCGCAATCGTCACGCACGATATTTCCGATACCTACGCCATGGCCGCGCTCGACTCGCAGGCACGAGACCATCTGGCAGCCGTTGATCTCATTGCCGATTGCCTCGTTGGCGAAGGTCTTGAGAGCGCGGGCAATGCAAAGGCGCAGAAGAACGCCGAGGCAGCCCTTCGCGCCAACGCGGAGTTCTTCATGCGTGGCGAGACCGACTATGACCAAGTCATTCACCGGAGAGTGAATCACCTCATGACTGACGGACTCCCCGCAGGGGCACGATCGCGGCAACCATTCCATTGGGCACTAGAGTTTCCGGAAGTATTCCAAGACGGCGGGTTCCACGCCGTTCTCGGCAATCCGCCTTTCCTTGGTAACCGACTCTGGAAATCATCGTTTGGTGACAAGATGCAGGCGCAGGTCAGACAAGTCCTTGGAACGGCGCCCGGTAAAATTGACCTCTGCATCGCCTTCCACCGTCGCGCCGTCGACCTGCTCCGTCCGGGCGGTATGTACGGGCTCGTAGCTCGCGACAACATGACTGAGGGAAGTGCCATCAAGGTCGGACTCGGCGTGATCGTGAAGAACGGCGATGTGACCTGGGCGCGTAAGAGCGTGCGGTGGCCAGGAGCCGCATCCGTCGTAGTCTCACTCATCGCGTTCTTCAAGGGTGCTTGGGCCGGAGCCCGCCACTTGGACGGTCAAGAGGTCGGCTACATCGGCCCTCGCCTTGAAGACGGGAGCCGCGACGATTGGCAGCCGAAGAAACTTGGGGCGGCGCCAGAGGCCTTCGCTGGCGTGGACAATAGCCAAGGCTTAGCGTTCGTCCTCACGCACGGAGACCCATGGCTCGGACGCCTCAGTAGCGAGGCCAACACGTTGGTGAGGCCGTACATCAGCGGAAACGACATTACCGATCACGCTTTGCAGAGGGTGAGACGGTGGGTGCTCGACATTGGCGACCGCGATCTCACTGACATCGCAGCCAACTGGCCCATTGCTTTTGAGTTCCTGACTGAGGTTGTGAAGCCGACCAGGACTGACGCGAAGCTGCGGAGCTACAAAGGGTTGGTTGACCGCTGGTGGCAGTTCTGGAACCATCGATCAGAGGGCATGCGTGCGCTCCGCAAGCACGATTCATTCATCGCGTTTCCCAAGGCCGCCAAGTATCCATTCAGTATGCTTGCGCCGTCCGACTGGGTGTACACAAACATGGTTGTACTCCTGTCGCCCGTGCGATCGGATATGTACGCGATCTGCTTAAGTTCTTTCTTCCGCAGGTGGCTCTACGCATTCTCTGTTCGGAGTCTCGGCGCCGATCCCAAAACGATCCGGCTCTCGATCAGCGAGGCGGTATCGACATTCGCCCTACCGGAGTTGAGTGTCTCCTTCACGGGCGAGCAGGCAGCCGACCGTTTCAATCAGGCTGTGATGCAATGGTCGTTTACCTCGGGGGAAGGACTCACAGGCTTCCTCAACCTCTTAAATGACCCAGCTTGTACAGATGAGGCGATCCTTGGCGCACGTACTCTCCTGGAGCAGGTGGATGGGTTCGTGAGTGACGCATACGGATGGGGAGACCTGGACGTGACCTTCGATTTCCGTCCGTACGCCGCGAGCACGGAGAACGATCCGTGGCGTTGGGCGGTGAGCGACGAAACGAACGGCGAGCTGATGCGACGGCTCACTGCGCTCAATCGCCAGCGATTCGAGGTTGAAGAGGCAGCCAAGGGGCAGCCTGGGAGGCGGGGACCCCGGCGAAAGCCGGCTCACGATGACGCCCAGTCTCTACTCGGCGAAGACTTGAGGATTGAGCAGTAGGAGGCGCAATGGAGAACGCTTGGGCTGTGGCCGCAACACGAGGGATGCCTGCCGGCGATTTCAGGGTGACCCTCCACGAGAACATGGGCGACCGTGCTGTCCGGAAGGGCGATGGTCTACTGCTCGTGTCAGATGCCGTGGCCTTCGCTGTCGCCCGCGTCTACCGCGTGAAGGGGACGGCGAACGGAGTGGTCGTCTACCTGGACCTCGCCGTTCAGGCGGCCGAACCTGCTGTGCTGGCCGACCTCGGCATCACGATCCAGGCGGATCGCGATGCGACTCGGCTCGACTGGGACCTCTTCGAACAGGCTGTAGTTCGGTTGACCGGCGACGCGTTCAACGTCCTCCCGACACTGTCCGGCAAGACGAAGGCCGAGCAGGCCTATGTGCGGGAGCTCCTTCGTCTTGCTGTTGTCGATGATCTACTCGGCCCCGCGAATGGCCCCCACGAAGAGATCGTGGGTATGAGCGTGCGCGACCGGTACCTGGTGGGCAAGCTTGCACCCCTTGACCCCGCGCACAACGCGCCACGGAACGCGGAATTCGCTGAGGAAGAGATCACCGACGGTGATACGCCCGGCGATCTCCGTGTCTACGGGAATGAGGCGCACATCAGCCGGGATTCAGTACCTGCTACGAGCCCGGCCGAGGAAGACGACGAACCAGAGGTCAACGCCTCCGAGAGTCAGTCACTGGTTCCGTCCTCCATGGGATTGACGTTCTGTGTGCCAGAGGATCAGAAAGCGGTCGAAGTCGCGGTCTCGTGGGGTCGCTATGTACGAAGCAAGTCAGAAGAGTCGGGGAAGCGTTGCTGGAAGCGAATCCCCGCAGGCGGCAAGGTCACGCTCGCGCTGAGCGAAGGACCACTCACGCCATGCACCGTGGACAACGCAGTCCCCGAGGTTCGTCTCCAAGGAAGCGTCAGTCGGCCGGTCGGCCAAGGGAATCGACTGGTGACGCTGTTTCTGGTCAACGGACAGACCGAGCCGCAGCAGAACCGTGACCAAGCCTGGGTCTTCCAGCCGGAGATCGTTGTACGAGACGACTCTGGCGGCGCTGTCTTCCGCCGTCGACCGTTGCTTGATGCCGAGCAGCACGACGAAGAACGGCTGTCGCTGGAGATGATCTACAGGAGGCGTGTTGAGTTCGCCACCGGCCACGGAACCTCGGTCCATGCAGTGGTTAGTGCGTCCGACCCTGAGCTGGCGATTGAGGTGCGGACCACCGTCATCCCCGATCAGGAAATCCAGATCACCGAGGCCCCCGGGGCCGAGTCGGCCGACCGTGCGGCCCTACGCGACCTGAGGGCGCACGGTTGGCTCGATATGGAGAAGCTGGCTGATTCAGCCGAGCTGTCCGATGAGGAACTACTTGCAGCCCTGACCGTTCTCGCCGGTGACTATGAGGACTGGATTGCAGAGAACCGCGCTGCCATCGGGGTATCCGTCGAGGGCTACGACACCCAAGCCCAAGACGCTATGGAGCGTTGCGAACTCATCCTCGAACGACTCAAAGAAGGCATCTCGACGCTGCGCCTGAACACGCATGCCATGTCGGCGTTCCGGTTCGCCAACCGCGCTATGGCACAACAGCGCGTTCGTGGCATCTACGCCCGCAAACGTCGCCAGGGTGAGGCGGTTACGGTGGACGAGCTGAGCATCCCTGCGAACCGCACCTGGCATCCGTTCCAGCTGGCCTTCCTGCTCCTATCTGTCCCAGCGTTGGCAGACCCAGAGCACTCGGACCGGACAGAACCGCTGGCCGCATACGCCGACTTGCTCTGGTTCCCAACCGGCGGCGGCAAGACTGAGGCATATCTTGGTGTCGCGGCATTCGCCATGTCGATCCGACGGCTCCAAGGCACGCTCGGCGGCCTTGATGCCACACGCGGTCTCGCCGTCATCATGCGCTACACGCTGCGCCTGCTCACCTTGCAGCAGTTCCAGCGAGCCTCAACCCTCATCTGCGCCATGGAGTTGCTCCGCAAACAAGACCCCGAGACCTGGGGCTCGGAACCCTTCACTCTTGGCCTCTGGGTTGGCGGGAAGGTGACACCGAACCGCACAGAGGACAGCCATGAGGCGATCGAGAAGGAGCGTGACAACCGCCGCGACACAGGCTCAACGCCCGCGCAGTTGACCAGCTGCCCCTGGTGTGGTTCTGCGATCAACCCTGGCCGAGACATCACCGTCGAGAAGTATCCTGGCGCAGACCAGACGTTCATCTATTGCAGCGACAAGTATGGCCGTTGCGAGTTCTCCAAGGCCCAATACCCCGACCTTGGACTCCCTGTCGTTGTGGTGGACGAGGAAATCTATCGTCGTCCACCATCGATGCTGATCGCCACGGTCGATAAGTTCGCGATGATGGCGTGGCGCGGACAGACTCGGACCCTGTTCGGTGCTGCCACGTCGGAATGCCCGCGTCATGGCCTGTTGTGGCACGGGAGTCCTTGCCATGGAAACCACGAGGCTGAGCGAGGAAGACCCGCGACCCGTGTGAAGGTGATTTCGCCGCTTCGGCCACCCGACCTCATCATTCAGGACGAGTTCCACCTCATCAGTGGACCCCTTGGAACGATGGTTGGCGTCTATGAGACGGCCGTCGATGAACTGTCCACGTGGACCCTGGGCGACAAGCGGGTCCGGCCGAAGGTCATCGCCTCGACCGCCACCGTCCGAAAGGCCGAGGAACAGGTGAATAACGTGTTCCTACGCCAAGTCGCGATCTTCCCGCCACACGGGTTGGACGTTGAGGACAACTTCTTCTCGGTGCAGCGCTCCACAGAGGACCGACCCGGCAGGCTCTACCTCGGCATCTGCTCGCCAGGCAGCTCACGGCCTGCGGTGCTCATCCGCGTGTACGTCGCATTGCTCACTGCCGCGAAGACCCTCTTCCAAGACTTCGGCGCTGCCGCGGATCCCTACATGACCCTTGTCGGCTACTTCAACTCACTACGCGAACTCGGAGGCATGAGGCGCCTGGCCGAGGATGATGTGCAGACTCGTGCGTATCGGGTGGAGATGAGTGACGTGAGCCGCCCTGGCCTGACACAACGCTCGGTGAACCAGGTGGACGAGCTGACCTCACGGGTCACCAGCAAGGAGATTCCGCAGAAGCTTGACCGCCTGGAGTTGCCTTTCAAGGAGAAGTGGGAGTCTGGAGAGGCTCGCGCCTACGACATCGTTCTTGCCACCAACATGCTGTCGGTGGGCGTTGACGTGAACCGTCTCGGCCTCATGGTCGTCAACGGACAACCGAAGAACACCGCCGAGTACATCCAGGCCACGAGCCGCGTCGGACGTTCGTTCCCTGGCCTCGTTGTCACAGTCCTCACCTGGAGCAGGCCGCGCGACCTGTCGCACTATGAGACGTTCGAGCACTACCACTCGACGTTCTACAAGCACGTCGAAGCCCAGTCCGTCACTCCGTTCGCTCCCAGGGCACTTGATCGTGCACTGACGGGCACCATGGTCAGCCTGATGCGGCTCGGCAACGACTCGCTGAACCCGAATCTCGGTGCCCAGTCGATGGACAAGACCTCCGGACCAGAAGCAACCCAAGCGATCGAGGCCGTCTCGGAACGGGCGTGGAAGGCCAAAGACAAGGCCGCGCGCGACCTCGTTCTCGGGATGGCCCGTGACCGGACCGACCGTTGGGCAAAGGAAGCGGCAATGGGCGGGCGCCGCCTTGGCTATGAGACTGAGCGCGGGCAGGGCGATGTAGTCGGGCTGTTGAGAAAGCCTGGTGCCCAAGCGTGGGACGAGTTCACTGTCCCGATGTCCATGCGAGAGGTAGAACCCGGCGTTCAACTCGTGATGGACGCGTCAAGACGCTCGGCTGATGCCCCTCCGTGGAAACCACGGTCTCGACCCAGTGACGGAGGCGCCGCATGAGCACGAACAACCACGTAGTGGGCCAGGTCCGTCCGAGTCAGCTCCTGTGGGCTTACGGGCCGGGTTCAATCGTTGATCTGCCAAACCTGTCCGTCGTCACGATGGGGCTGAACAAATGGGACCCCAACAGGTGCCCGCCAGTTGAAGAAGCCCGATTGCTCGCTGAGGTCAAGCGTGTCCTCGGCCCGCACGTGCAGCGGCTCCGCATCCCCCCGTTCCTCCAGGAAGACCGACCGGACCCGTTCTCTGCCGAGGGCCGTGTTGGCGTCCCGGTGATCCCGTTCCCGCGATGGTTGCGCTGCATCAAGTGTGGGCTTCTCGCCGAGTACGATTCGGGCCTGTTCGACATCAAGAGTTTTCCGTACCGGCCAGAGCGAACCCACTTCCTGCACACGAACTGTGACAAGGGCAAGCATGCGGACGCCGTGCCTGCTCGCTTCCTACTTGCCTGCCGTAACGGGCACCTTGATGACTTTCCATGGAACTGGTTCATCCACGGTGGATCGGACTGCAAGGGAACATTCCGATTCTTCGAGCGGGGCGCGTCCCTGCAGACCGAGAACCTTTGGGTCAAGTGCGATACCTGTGACAACGCTCGCTCGCTTGTCCACGCATTCGGAAAGGACGCCGCAGACAATCTTCCTGGGTGCCGGGGGCGGCATCCTCACCTCGACTCATACGAGGATTGCACCCAAGAACCCCGCACGATCCTGCTTGGCGCGACCAACAGTTGGTTCCCCGTCACCCTCTCCGTGCTTGCCATCCCGCTAGAGAAGAACCAGCTCAGCCAGCTGGTCCTTGATGGCTGGGAGCACTTCGCAGACGTGGAAGACGAAGCTGAGCTCAGAGGCATCGTCAAGACCCTGGTCCGAACCAGCGCCTTGCCCGGCATAGACAAGTGGGATGTCCCCAGCATCTGGCAGGCGATCGAACACCGCAAAGCCGGGAAGGGCATTGAGGTCGTCTCTGAAGGAGACATCAAGGGCCCCGAGTGGGAGGTTCTGACCTCAAGCAGTCCGCCGAGCGACTGGCCCCACTTCATGAGCACGGCCGTTGCAGCGCCAGCTGGGTATGAAGCTCAGGTCGAGCGCGTGCTCCTGCTAGAACGGCTCAGAGAAGTCAACGCACTTATCGGATATACCCGCGTCGAAGCACCCGAGGAAACGAGCGACCCTGACGAGCGTCCACCAATGGCCGCGCTTACGAGAGGCACAACGGAGTGGGTGCCGGCCAGTGAAGTGCACGGCGAAGGAGTCTTCATCGAGTTCAACGAGTCCGTCATCAAGTCGTGGGAGCAGAATGCTCCGGTAGCCGACCGCGACAAGACTCTGTTCGTCGGTCACCAGGGCTGGCGGAACGCTCGCCATCTGAAGCCTGACGTTGGCTTCCCCCCGAGCCGGTACACCATGCTCCACACCATCGCGCATCTCCTCATTCGCGAGCTCGCGCTTGAGTGCGGATACAACGCCGCAAGCATCCGAGAGCGCGTATACGCGAGTTCGGACCCCGAGGCGCCGATGGCTGGCATCCTGCTCTACACAGCCGCCGCCGATTCGGACGGTACGCTCGGAGGCCTCGTCGACCTCGGCAAGCCTGATTTCCTGGGTCGGCTACTCGACCAAGCGCTCGAACGAGCCTCCATCTGCTCGTCAGACCCTCTATGTTCCGAGCACGATCCGAGCAAGGACCGCTCGCTCCACGCAGCCGCTTGCCATTCGTGCACGTTCGTTTCAGAGACCTCGTGTGAACGCGGCAACCGCTACCTAGACCGGGCCCTCGTGATCCCCACGCTGAGGGACGACCAGGCCTGCCTGTTCCATGGGAGCAGTGCCTGACATGGACGAGCTTCTTGCCGTTATCGCGGAGCTGGGGCTGGAGCTCCATCCTGATCGCGTTCGCGTAGTTGCCTCTAAGATCGAAGGACTCGGATCAGTGGAGCAGTTCGCGCTGGCTCGGCCGGCCTTCGGCCCCAACGCCGACAAGGTGCTCATCACCAGGCTTGGTCAGGCATGGCACCGCGCATACTCAATGTCGCCACGGGACGTGGCGACCGCACTTAGGGGAGCATCGGCAACGGCTGTCGAGCAGCAGCGCCGCGGCTCGGTCGAACTCGCTTGTACAGGGCCGTCTTCTGGCCAGGTGCCAGTCCGGCATACCGAGCAGGTGCTCATGGAAGTCATCAACGCAGCACAGCGGCGTCTCTTCATTGTCAGTTTCGTGGCTTACCAGGTGAAGTCGATCGGCAAGGCGTTGACCGAGGCAGTCGAACGCGGGGTCCAGGTCGACGTTCTGCTTGAGTCCTCGATCGCGCATGGCGGGAAAGTCGATCACGACTCGGTGGAGGCGATGCGAAAGCTGGTGCCGTCAGCTCGGCTGTTCGCATGGTCGGCCCACGAGAAGGGCGCTGGAGACCAGTATCCCGGTGTGGTCCATGCGAAGTGCGCCGTCGCCGACGGTCGGGTCGCTTTCATCACGAGCGCGAATCTCACCTCTGCGGCAATGGAGCGGAACATGGAGCTCGGAGTTCTCGTCACGGGCGGGAACCTCCCTGAAGAGCTTCACAATCACCTTGAGGCGCTGATCGCGACGAAAGTGCTGGAGCCGGTCCAGCCCGCTACCTAGTCGCTTCTGATCTGCCGTCGGTTCTGAAGCCACGAGGTGACGGTGGTCTGCCAGCGGTCGGGGTCGGTGTTCCAGGCGAGCGTGTGATCGGCGTCGAAGGTCTCAAGGGCCACGAGGTCGGGGTGCTGGTCTCGGAGTGCTTGTGAGAGCCGGATTGGTGCGGAGTCATCTTGCGTCCCGTGGAGGATGAGCGTGGGCGTGCTGAGGTCTGCTGCTCTGGCGGTCCAGTCGAAGGATCGGAGCGGAAGGCGGCCTGGTAGGCCGACGAGGCGAGCGAGCGGTCCGATGGTGAGCCACGGGACGGCGAGGTATCCGGCTGCTGCGGGGAGTCCGCTGCGGGTGCAGTTCGTCTTGATGTCTTCGGTCCAGTCGAGGACTGGCGAGTCGAGCACCAGCGCAACAATCAAGCCCTCATGTCGGGGCTGGTCGGCGAGCTGCAGGGCGATCGCGGCGCCCATTGACCATCCGAAGAGCAGGATCTGTCGGGCACCTCGTCGGACGGCATAGCCGATGGCCTCGTCAACATCCGCCATCTCGGTGTGGCCGAGGGTGGATCGGCCGGTGCCGACGCGAGGGCCTTCTTCGGTGTTGCGGTAGGTGACGACGAGGGAGGTGTAGCCGAGTTCGGTGGCGGCCAGGACGCCTCGGAGGGTGTCGGCGCGGGTGCTGCCGAGGCCGTGGATGTGGATTGCCCAAGTCGAAGGGTCGCCGTCGATACGCCAGGCCGGGCACCTCCCTCCGGGGGTCGTGATGACGATGTCGCGCGCATCGAGTCCGGCCTCCTGCGGGGTCGCGTAGTAGATGCCGCTCCACGAGGCGCGATCACCGGCCTTCGGCGCGAGTCCGGGCGCTCTGCCCGTCATCCTTCTCGCGACACGGGTTGGCCCGCGATCAAGCACGTCCTGTGAGAGCTGCGCCCAGCCGCCGTGCTCGAACCAGAGGTTGTAGATGCCGTCTGCTGTGGTCTGGTCGGTTCGGTCGAGCACGATCAAGTCGCCGTCCTGACTTTTGACACCGTTAGTGACCCATTTTGTTGGTGAGGCTGGCCAGGATGTTGGCGGCTTGGCCTTGGGGTTGGCTGGTGGCTGTGAGTTCGTGTCCGTTGATGTTGATGGTGACGTCAATGACGGGCCTGAGGGCCTGGATGATCTTCTTGATGGACAGGCCGGTTCGGGTCTGTAGGTGGCGGGCTATGGCCAGGGCAGCGGTTACCACGGTCAGGTGAGCCTGGATGGATTGGTGGGTGTGGTGGAAGACCGGGCGGGCGCGTAGATCGTGTTTGGACATGCGAAAGGACTGTTCCACCTTCCACAGATCGTGGTAGTCAGCCACAATTTCGGCCGCGCTCATGGACTGGGCTGGGATGTTGGTGACATAGCCCTTAAGCCCGACTAGACGCCGCGCCCTGGCCAGGGCCTTTTCATCCAGGCCCCTTCCTTGGGAGCTAGTGGTGACGAACCTGGCTGAGCGCATAGCTTTTTCCCCAGCAACGATGGCTCTAGCCCGGTTCTCCTGGAGAGTAAGGGTCTTGTTGTCCCTGGCGGCACGCTTTGATGAGTAGACCCAGATCGCCCGCCACGAGCCCGGGTGTGTTTGTGGGTGCCAGACCGGTTCGGCCTTGAGGCGCTGATCGCGTTCTTGTTTGCCGGCGTGGCGTGGGGTGATGGTCTCAATGATCTGCCCATCAGTGAAGTAGTCCCCGTGCCAGAAGAAATGCGCTTGGAGGTCCAGGGGTGCTTTGGTCTGCCTGGCCCCGACAATGAAGCCGTAGCCAGCCTCGTTGAGGGCTTGCAAGTTAGCCCGAGAGAGCATGCCAGCATCAGCTACCACCACCAGGTTTTCCACCCCAGCGCGTTGCTTGAAGGCCTCGATGGTGGGGATGAGGGTATGGGTTTCGCACTTGTTGCCCTCCCAACAGGAGGCCTCTAGGGGAAAACCGTTGCGGTCTACCAGCAGGCCGACCAGGATCTGGGGATCGACGCGGCGTTCCTTGGAGTAACCGACCTTGCGTAGCGCGTCTTCTTCCTCGACTTCGAAGTACAAGGTAGTCACGTCGTACAACACCAAGGACACATCCCCATACGCCAGGCAATGCGCCAAAGCCGCGCGAGCCAAAGCGCAGCGGTAATCACGCTCCACACAACGGGCCAGGGCACGAAAGTGGGTGCGTGAGTCAAAGGATTCCAGCCCCAGGCTGGTCAACATTGCTGCTATAGCGCTCTTGCTGGTGGGTTCGATCAGCCGGGCCAGGACAATCTGTTTGAAGGCCTCATCGCCTACCGCTTGGTCAAAGCCAAGATCCCGCCAAGCATCGCAAAGGATCTGCCACAACAAGCCGCTACGGTGGCCAACCACGCGCGCTGCGCTACTGGCCGCCTGCCGGTAGTCCTCCAGGCCACCCGGCGCGGAGTCTGCCCACCCCGATGAAAGGTCCAGGTCTAGCTCGAGCTGGCCAGGATGGAGCTTTTCCCGTGCGATCTGGACCAAGGCAGCAAGCTCGCCAGGCGTACGAGCCGAACCAATGTGCTCAACAATCCTGTTACGCCGGCCTTCCTTGATCACGATCTGCACAGCCGTGGCCCCCGAGGCAGTACGCACTTGACGGATGAACGGGCTCACAAACCCTCATCATAGCCACCCCCTTAGTGACCCAAACCAACCCCCACACCCGCAGAAAATCAACGAAAACCCGACCCAAACCACCCAGCTCCATACCAAGTGTCAAAAGTCAGGTCAAGCCCTCATGTCGGGGCTGGTCGGCGAGCTGCAGGGCGATCGCGGCGCCCATTGACCATCCGAAGAGCAGGATCTGTCGGGCACCTCGTCGGACGGCATAGCCGATGGCCTCGTCAACATCCGCCATCTCGGTGTGGCCGAGGGTGGATCGGCCGGTGCCGACGCGAGGGCCTTCTTCGGTGTTGCGGTAGGTGACGACGAGGGAGGTGTAGCCGAGTTCGGTGGCGGCCAGGACGCCTCGGAGGGTGTCGGCGCGGGTGCTGCCGAGGCCGTGGATGTGGATTGCCCAAGTCGAAGGGTCGCCGTCGATACGCCAGGCCGGGCACCTCCCTCCGGGGGTCGTGATGACGATGTCGCGCGCATCGAGTCCGGCCTCCTGCGGGGTCGCGTAGTAGATGCCGCTCCACGAGGCGCGATCACCGGCCTTCGGCGCGAGTCCGGGCGCTCTGCCCGTCATCCTTCTCGCGACACGGGTTGGCCCGCGATCAAGCACGTCCTGTGAGAGCTGCGCCCAGCCGCCGTGCTCGAACCAGAGGTTGTAGATGCCGTCTGCTGTGGTCTGGTCGGTTCGGTCGAGCACGATCAAGTCGCCGTCGTTGTCGTGCTTGATGTCGCGGACAGTGAGGTCGAACCTTCGTGGACTGACAGGGGCGGTGAGCCGTCGCGCAATGGTCCAGCCGACCCCTGCGGCGGCTCCGGCGGCGACGCCGATCTCAAGGGCGAGTCGGCGGATCACGGCGCACCGTCCTCGTCGTTCCCGGCGAGCGAAGCGGCTGCGGTTCAGTCGCGTCCGAGGAGGTGGCTCTCGGCGCGTTCAAGAAGTGCGATCTCGGCTCGGCTGGTGTCGAAGGTGATGCGGGGGTCGATCATCGCGTCGCGGATTTCGACGATCTCTCGGTGCAGGCGTCCTTCCGCATCGTCGGCGCTTGTGGCGAGGGGGTCTGCTTGGCTGAGTCCGGGCCGCACGCTCGTTGCCCGGTTCCAGAGCGGCTCCAGCGCGGCGGCGAGGGCGGCGGTGCGCTTGGCCCGGAGGTGGTGCTGAGCACGGCGGACGGCGGGTTGAACGGCGAAGCCGGCGCAGAGGAACAGGAACGTGAGCAGCGACAGCGGCCCGTAGCTGGGCTGGACGGCATACATGAGGTCGAGCTGGCCGGTGACGTGGACGATGTCCATGACGATGACCGCGAGACACAAGGCAACGCCGAACGCCGAGCCCAGGGTCAGCAGTGCCGCAGGGAGTCGTTGGACGCCGGTGCTGTTCCGGTACTGCCGTGCGGCGAGGGTCAGCACGGTGGCGATGACGATGCCGCCGTAGACGAAGTTGATAATCAAGCAGGCCGCGGTTGCGGGTTCGTCTCCGAGGTCGCTCATGAACTGGGTGGTGGTCATGCCACGGTCGATGAACAGGAACGTGACGGTGAGCGCGAGCAACGAGACCGCGAGCATCAGGATCCTGACGACTGCGCGGACGAGGCGGGGCCGGTACTCTCCGGTCCTCATGACGCCACGTCCGAGGAAGAACAGCCCAGTCATCAGCAGCGCGTCCGCGATGAGGGTGGCGATGTTGGTTCCACCGAGCAGCGGATCGACAGCGGTGTAGATGGCGTCCACGTTCAGTGTCATCGCAATGGCGATGGTGATCGCAGCGTAGGTGATGCTGCGGTCGGCGCGCTTACGGCGGAAAATGAGCAGGCTCGCCACGAGCGCCCACATGAGCGTCGCGACGAGCGTCTGGATCATCCGAAGACCTCCGAGTAGCGGGTCTCGGCGAACACCGATCCTCGGATGCCTGCGGCGAGGCGGTCGGCGAGGGACTCGGCGGCGATCTCGGTTTCGCAGTCGATGTCCTGCCGCTTGAGGAGGCGTCCGCGGGTATAGGGCAGGATGTTGGGCAGGAGCATGTCCTCGGCGGCGCAGTCTTGGCCGTCGCAGTGGCCGAGGATCATGTGGGCGAACTCGTGCAGGACGAACTGCTGGCGGTGCAGAGCGGAGTCGCTGCGGGCGTGGAGCACAATGTCGTCGGTGTCGGTGACGAGCCAAACCGCGCAGATGCCGTCGCTGGTGTCGAGGTCGGCGAGCTCGACGATGCGCAGGCGGCGGTTTCGGCGCGCGCGTACTGCGGTGAGGAGGTCGTCTAGGGTGAAGGTGCTGCCGAGCTGTAGGCCCGCGACGGCCGCCGATACTGTCTTTTCGATATTCACGGTTCGCCCCTCTCTGTAGGGAGCAGGGACCGGTATCGGCACCGTGTCGCGCGACACCTGTCAACGCTCGGGCATATGGCTCATTTCCTCATCCAGGAACTTGGTGATGGCTTGGAGGGCTTTCGGCGAGACGTCGCCGAGGGTGCGGGCGGCGTAGGATTTCACCCTTGCTGCCCGCATGGATCGAACGAGGTCGAGTTGTGCGGAGACCTTCTCGGGGGTGGCGGCACCGTCCAGGCCCATCAGGAAGGTGGTATCGACGTCGAAGAACGCGGCGAGCCCCTCGAAGACGGCGGGGTCTTGGACGTAGCGGTGGCCGTTGATCATGTACGTCCAGCGTGACCGGGACAGGTTGGTGCCTCGTTGTTTGAGGTAGTCCGCGATCTGTGAGTAGGTGGGTTCGGAGCCGGACTCGGCAGCGACGACGTCGATCAGGAGCCGTAGACGTTTGGCGAGGTCCTCGGCAGCAGCCTGGCTCTCATCTTCGGTCATCGTGGCTGACCCCCTTCCCTTCGCGACGGGCAAGGCATCGGTGTAGTCCACCTCAGAGGGTGGTTGTGGACTGACCCCTGTTTGTTAGACAGTGAGTTTGTAGTGTTGTTGCCGGTAGTTTACCGGACTTGTGTGTAGTTTGCTTACGATTCGTTCTTCGTTCCACCATGTGATGTATTGGCTGATTAGTTCCTCCAGGCTTTCATAGTCGTCGTGGGGGTTTGAGTTGAGGTTTAGTTCGGTTTTCAGGCGGGCGAAGAATGCTTCGGCGGGGGAATTGTCCAAGCAGTTGCCTTTACGAGACATTGACTGGCAAGCGCCTAGGGATTCAATCAGCTCGCGGTAGTCGTATGAGAAGTATTGCCCGCCTTGGTCGGTGTGGATCACTGTCCCGGTCAAGTCTGCTTTGTAGGCATACTGTTTGATCATGTTGGTAACTAGTTGTGTGGTGGCGCTTTTGCCTAGCTGCCAGGCCACGATCTCGTTGTTGTACAGGTCTAGCAAGGGCGAGAAGTAGTACCAGGAGCCCGCCCAGGAAATCTGGGTGATATCAGTAACCAGGCATTTACCGGGCTTGTCGGCATGGAACCGACGTTGGAGACGATTAGGGATTTTGGCTTGAGTGCCAGCAAACGAACGGTAGTGCTTACGACGCGGACAGGCCCCCTTCAGTCCGGCCATCCTCATCAGTCTGGCGACCTTCTTGTGGTTGAACACCTGGGGTGGGTAGTTGCCAAAGCCCTGAGCGATCAACGCGGTGATGCGCCGACACCCATAGCGGCCTTGGGCGTAGTCAAAGGCTGCCTTGACTACCTCTAGGTCCGGGTTGGGCTGGTTCGAGCGTTTCCGGGCCCAGTAGTAGGTCGAGCGAGCAAGCCCCACGATCGCGCACAGTCTTGATACCGGGTGTATGGCTTTGAGGGTAGTGACCAAGAGGATCAAGAGCTCTTGCCACGTATCAACCTCATCCCTCAAAGCACAAGATTTTTCCAGCAGCTCCACGTGTAGCGCGTCCAAAGCCTGGCGTTTTTCTTCGTTGGGGGCTTGAGCCTTGGCTGTTTCGATGTGGTGGCGCATTTCTTGCAGCCATTTACCCCAATGCTCGAATCGATATCCTGCTTTCTGGGCGCGGTTAATGCGCTCGTATGCGGCTTTAGCGCTTGTTTCAGGGTCGACCATTTTTCTGTCCTCTAGCCAGCGTCCGAAAATGATCGGGTAAGAACCGGCCGGTAGTCCGTACTCGCGAGTGAGTTTGCCCGCGTTTTCACCAGCAAGCCATCTCATCCCGATCTCGGTCTTTAATTCTACCGGCCAGAAACGCGGCACGCGTTCTTGACGGGCTAGGTCAAAACCATCACGATCAGCTTCCCGACAAATCCGGCGTGCTGTCTCATACGACACGCCCGCACGCGCAGCACACTGACTAACCCGCAAGCCCTGCTCATACAAATCCAGCACCATCAACCGACGCTGAAAACGCTCCTCTATCGACACAATCCCTCCCAAGACCAGGACTGTCCAACAACAAGGGTTCGGTCCAGTTGTGCATGCTCAAACCTATTCGTTGAGCATGCACAAAGCAAGGGTTGCGCATGCTCAACGACGCGTGTTACAACAGGACTCCGGGACACTTTGAGCATGCTCAACGGTGGGTGTTCGTGGTGGCCCGGGCTGCCGCAAGGAGGTGAACGATGCTCGGTCCACGGCAGGGCTACGGGTGTTCGCGCCCACCTGGAAGGTGTACCGCCGCGCGCACTCGCGTCGCGGCCCACCGAACAGGAGACCGGAGCATGGCATCGAACCAGGAGGCCCGGGCGGCGCGGGAGGCGAAGCTCGACGAGTTGCACGAGAGGCTGACCGGCGCGGTCGCGTCGCTGGTGTCGGGCGAGGATTGGCGGCGTGCGATGGCGTTCGCTGCTCGGTTCCGTACCCGGTCGTTCAACAACACTCTGTTGATCTGGGTGCAGCACGAGGCTGCGTTCGGGGCGGGCAGGGTACCGGAGCCGTTCCCGACCCTGGTGGCGGGGTATCGGCAGTGGCAGAGCCTGGGGCGGCAGGTGAAGCGGGGCCAGGCCGGGTACATGATCTTCGCGCCGGTCACGGGCCGGTTCGCGACGGCGACGCCTGCGGATGCTGGTTCGTGGCGTTGGTTGGGGCCGCGGGAGCGGCCGAAGGCCGGCGAGGTGGTGCGTTCGCGAATGGTCGGCTCGCGTCCGGCATACGTGTGGGATGTGTCCCAGACCGAGGGTGGGCCGCTGCCGTCGCCGCCCGCGCCGAGGCTGTTGGAGGGGGAAGCGCCGGCTGGCTTGTGGGAGGGCTTGGCCGGGCAGGTTCGTGCGGCGGGGTTCAGGGTGGAGTCGGTGGCGGCCGCGGCCGCGTTGGGTGGGGCGAACGGGATGACCGACTACAGCACCCACACGGTGTTGGTGCGTGCCGACATGGACCCTGCTGCCCGGGTGAAGACGTTGGCGCACGAGTTGGGGCATGTGTTGATGCACGATCCCAGCGACGGGGAGGCTCGGCAGCACCGCGGTATCGGCGAGGTCGAGGCCGAGAGCGTGGCGTTGATGATTGGCGCCGCCCATGGCATGGACACCGCGGGATACACGATCCCGTACGTGTCGACGTGGGCGGCGAGCGTGGACGGGCAGCAGCCGGTCGAGGTCGTCCGCGCCACGGGTGAGCGGGTTCGCAAGACCGCGCTGGCGATTCTGGATCAGCTCGACACCGTGCAGGTGGGGGACGGCTCCCCGACACCGCTTGATCGCGGCGCCCCAGCTCCGCCGGAGGCTACGCCGGCCGCGACGGCGCGGCCTGTGTCGGTGGAGCCGGATCGCCACCCGGCAGCGTCGGTGTTGGTGGGGCGGGGTCTGTGATGAGCGGGTCGCCGGGATTCGCGAGCGCGCTACGAAGGGCCGCCGCTGCGCCGAGTCTGGCAGCTGCGGCCCGGGGGCTCGCGCTCGACGGTATCCCGGTGTTCCCCTGAGAGGCGGGTGGAAAGCGTCCGATCACTGGTCACGGCTTCCACGACGCGACCACCGATGCCAGGCAAGTCGCTGCTTGGTGGGAGCGCACGCCGCGGGCGAACGTGGGGGCCCCGACCGGTGCCGTCTCCGGGATGGTCGTGGCCGATATCGATGTGCGAGGTGCCGTAGACGGGCGGATCGAGTTCGGTCGTGCCGAGCGTGTGGGGCTGGTCGGCGGGTGGACGCTGCTGGTGCGCACACCGACGGGTGGAATGCACGCCTACTATCCAGCCACTTCTGGTGTGGAACAACGGTCGTGGCAGGCCGCCGCCGCGGGGGTCGATTTCCGCGGGGACGGCGGGTACATCATCGTCCCTCCCTCAAGACGGACCATCGATGGGGTCACCAAGCGGTACGAGGTGGTCGCCGCCCGCACCAGGCACGACGGTTTGGACGCTGCTCGGCTGCGGGAGTTCCTCGATCCACGCCCCGAACCCGCCCCGGTTCGCGCCGGCAGCAGGCTACGCGACGCCGATGTGGCCCGGCTGGCGGCGTGGGTCGCTGGGCGGGGAGAAGGCGAACGGAACCGGAGCTTGTTCTGGGCGGCCTGCCGGTTCGCGGAGAACGGCCGGCCCACGTCGGAAGCGCTCGACGTCCTGACCGCCGCCGCCAGCCAGGCGGGACTCAGCGAACGAGAGATCACCAGCACGGTGCGCTCCGCTTACCGACTCGTGCCACCCGGACCGCACGCGCCGACGACATGGGGCGAGCGGCCGGTCGGCTCACTCGCCGCTTGCCCACGGGGGCGGGGATTGTGATGCGTGGCCGGGACGGGTGTAGCTGGGCGGTGGTCACGGCTGCGGCCGGGACGGTGTTCATCGCGGCGGGCGCGTTCTGGTTGTCGTTCACGTCGCTGGCTGATCTGGCCGCGAGGTCCGGGATCGGGTCCGGTCAGGCGTGGGCGTGGCCGCTGATCGTGGATGGGATCATCGTCGTCGCCACCGTCGCGGTCGTGGCGCTGGCGGGGCAGCGTTCGGCGTGGTACCCGTGGGCACTACTGGTCGGTGGGGCGCTGGTTTCGGTCACCGCGAACGCCATCCATGCCGTGGTCGCGGCGGACGCCGATGTGCCAAGGCTGCTCGCGGCTTCGGTCGCGGCGGTGCCGCCGGTCGTCCTGCTTGCCATCACCCACCTGACCGTGATCCTCACCCGCACCATCGACACCAGCCCCAACCACTGGCAGGTGGGCTCGCTGTTGCCCAACAATGCGCCGACCAGCCCGGTGCTACCGCCGGGCGGTCCGCAACACAGCACTCGCCGAGACGAAGTGGCGTCTGTTGCAGGTCGGCGTGCTCGGGGATGGGCGTTGCGGGAGGCGGGCTGGTCGAACAAGCGGATCGCCCGCGAACTGGGCGTGCATCCCTCGACGGTGGGCCGCTGGTTCACCACGGCGCACCTTCCCGATACCAACCCATCCGCCGATGCCCGGGAGGAGCCGAACCAATGACCACCACCCCCGCCCCACAGCACCCCGACCCGGGCCCGCCCGATCCGGGCCGGCCCGATCCGGAGCGAGTGGCGCCCAACGAGCCGGATAGGCACCGCGAGCCCGTCGAAGCGGCGAGCACTCCGGATGCCGTGCGCGCCATCCGGGCCACCCGCAGCGACAAGCAGAACGGGATCGTGCCCGGTCGGGGCGTGGAATGGGTGCGCCCGACCGATCTGATCGCCCGGCAGTCGGCGCATGTCGCGGGACGCGGTCTCGACTTCCAGATCGAGCTGGCCCGCCGGACCCGGGCCCCGGTCGATGCCGGTGTGCGTCGCCTGGGGGATCGTGCCCGACGGTTGCCGCCGCTGTCGGCATTCGGTCGCAGCGCGTCGAGGTCGCAGTTGTCGCGGTCCGGGCTCTCGATGAGTTGAGCGTGGGGAACCGGTCATGACCGCGACGGCATCGGCGAGCAGGACGCGTCCGTGGGAGCGGACGCGCACCTGTCTGTCAGGAGGTGCCGACATCATGACCGCGACCACCGGCAACAAGCCCGAGGACTTCACCACGAGCGAGGGCCTGCGCGCTCTGCTGGACCGGCTCCATGACGGTGGCGAGGACGCCTGGGTTCACGACCCGGTGGCCCGCGATCTGATGGAGTTCGCCGCTGACAAGTACCGGGCCCTGGCCCGCAAACACAAGCTCGATACCTGGGAGGCGGTCACGGCAGCGTTCGACGCGATGCAGTACCGCTCCACCCGGGAAGCCAACGACCCGTGGGCGATCATCACCCACGCGGTGCGGATCACCTGCGTCTACGAGGAACGAGCCCAGGGCCTGCTGTGCTCGGTGCACCAGGCCCGCCGCGCGCACGTGTCGGCGTTCCACGACCCTGAACGATTCTCCGACCGCGATACCGCCCTGGCCGATTACCACCCCGCGTTCCACACCACCGACACCCTGCCCAGCTTCGTCGACCCAGAGCCGCCCGAGCGTCCCGGATCTTCGCAGGCGTGCACTTCGGCCGGGTCGGCGGCCGAGGACGCCATCGACATGCTGTGTCTGCTCGGCTGGCCCACCGACACCGCCCGCGCGGCGGTCGAACACGTGTGCGGGGCGTTGATGAAGGCGGGCACCCGCCAGTCCGCCTACGAGTCCCTGCGTCGGGACCGGCATGCCCGAGCCCTGCTCGACCTGCCGCGCAAGTCCTGGAACGCGCTGCTGAAGGCGCTGCTGGGGAACCCGCATCCGGCGTACGCGGTCACCAGCACGGGGCGCGGTGTCCTGCTGCGGCTGCTGCTCGGCGAGACCCTGGACCTGCTGCTACGAGACGACGACCTGATCCTCGCACTCGCTCTCGCCGCCCCGCACAGCCGAGGTGGTGAATGAACCGTGACCCAGCCGCAGATCGGGAGCATTCAGCTCGACCGCGCCGTCGATTCCCTGATCGTCGGCAAACGACACCGCGCCGACCTGGGCGATATCGACGCGCTGGCCGCGTCCATCGACCGTGACGGTTTCCTCCAACCGCTGACCATCACCATCGACGGGGTCCTCGTTTGCGGGGCGCGACGTCTCGCTGCGATCAAACAGCTCGGCTGGCGCACCGTGAACGTGTGGGTACGAAGCGGCCTGTCCGACAGGCTCGGGCAGCTCCTCGCCGAGCAGGACGACAACATGCTCCACAAGCCCTACACCCAACTCGAAGCCGCGACGCTCTATCGGGAACTGAAGCAGCTCATGACCGAGGACGCCGCCCGCCGCCGAGCAGCCACCCAGTTCAGCGCCGACAACCAGCCCGGGCGTGACGGTCCCGCAAAATTTGCGGGACCGTCACCGGCGCTCGGGGACACCCGCGAGCAAGCCGCCGCCATGATCCCCGGCGGTGCCTCACACACCACGCCGGAAAAGATCAACTATCTACAACAGCTCGCAGACGACCCGGCCCAACCCGAGCCCCTACGTGCCCAAGCCACGGCCGGACTGGACAGGATCCAGGCCGGTGAGCCGGTGCATCCGATCTACCAGGCGATCCGCGACGCCGACACCGGGGCGCGTGAGCGCCGAGAAGCCGAGTTGCATGCCCGCGCCGAAGCGGCCCTAGCCCGAGCGAAAACGGTGAAGAAAGGAAAACGCCCCGTCACAGTGCCGCGCACCATCACGGGCGACGATCGGCATCCGGTGCGCTACCCGCTCCGGGCGTTCACCCAAACCTGGAGCGAGCTGACCAACTGGTGGACCCACTACGACACCGAGACTCTCGCACACGAACTGACCGACGAACAGTTCGACAGCTTCCTCGCCACGGCCCAGGGCACCATCCGTTTCGCCGACGAACTCCAGGCCGCCCGCCACAACCCAACCGAACGGCCGCACCTCCGCGCCCTCTGACCCGGGGTGTGTACCTGCTCGTCATGAGCCAAGCATCCACTGACTCCCGGAACCGTCGCCGACTCGGCGCCCTGATCGCCGCCGGTGTCGTCCTGCTCCTGCTTGCCGGTGCCGGCATCTACGGACTCCTCACCGGCCCCCACGCGACAACGAGCACCGACCGCCCAAAGCCCACACCGGTCACCACGCCACCACCGACCGCGCCATCGAAGACACCAGCGCCGCCTCAGGTGCCGAGCGTGCCGCGTTCAAGCGATCCGGTGACGTTCGCCCAGAAGGTCGCCGCGACCCTGTTCGCTTGGGACACCGCGTCGGGGCTGTGGCTGCTGGACTACACCTCGGCGATTCTCGCGGTCGGCGACCCCACAGGCACGGAGCAAGCCGGACTCGCCTCCGACGTGGCCGCATACCTCCCGAACCGAGACGCCTGGATCGAGCTACGCCAGTATGTGACCCGCCAGCACCTCACCATCGACACCGCGTACATCCCCCAATCCTGGGAGACCGCGTTGCAGCAGGCGCAACCGGGACAGCTCACTCCAGGCACAGTCGCGATCACGATTGAGGGCACCCGCCACCGCACCGGCCTGTGGCACGGGCAGTCGGTCACCTCCCAACACCACGTGACGTTCACCGTGTTCGTGGTCTGCGGCCCCACCTATCCGACCTGCCACCTGCTCCGGTTGTCGCAACTCGACAACCCGCTGCGATGAGAAGAGTCCGGCCGTGTTCCGCAAACTCGCCATCGCAACCCTCGTCCTGCTGTTCTTCGCCCCCGCAACGGCCCTACTCGGCATCGGCGCGTTGATGAACCCCGCCGCCGCCCGCTGCGCCACCCACGACACCCCCGTGCACCTCGGCCCCGTTCCGGACTCGCTCACCGTGACCACCGCCAACGGCGAGAGGTTCACCCTCAACCATCGCCAGCTCACCCACGCCGCCACGATCATCGCCACCGGCAACGGCCTCGACGACGTGGGACGACCCGGCATCAAGATCGCGCTCATGGCGGCGCTCACCGAGTCCACCCTGCGGATGCTCGCCAACACCGACGCCTACCCCGAATCCGGGAACTATCCCAACGACGGCAACGGCTCCGACCACGACAGCCTCGGCCTGTTCCAGATGCGCCCCCAAACCGGGTGGGGCACGGTCGCCGACCTGATGGACCCCACCTACCAAGCCCGCGCGTTCTTCGGCGGTCCTACCGGACCCAACCATCCCTCACCCCGTGTACTGCTTGACATCCCCGGCTGGCAGGAGATGGACCCCGGAGAGGCAGCCCAGGCCGTTGAGGTGTCCGCCCACCCCGACCGCTACCGCAACTACGCACCCGCTGCCGACACCATCCTCACCGCACTCACCCGCCCCGGAGCCATGCCCGCAGCAGGTGGCCCGGCATCCACGGCCCCGGAGGTAGTGTTCCCCCTCCCCGAGAACACGTGGGTGTTGACCTCGCCGTTCGGGACACGCGTCCACCCGATCACCGGCCGACCCACCCAGCACACCGGAACCGACTACGCCGCCCCCGACGGCACCCCGATCCTCGCAGCCGCTGATGGCGTCGTCACCATCGCCGGCTCTTCCGGGGGCTACGGCAACCTCATCGTCATCGAACACACCATCGACGGCCAAACAGTCGCCACCGCCTACGCCCACATGTGGCAAAGCGGAATCCACGTCCAAACCGGGGACCGCGTGACCGCAGGCCAACACATCGGCGATGTCGGTTCCTCCGGCATGAGCACCGGACCACACCTCCACTTCGAAGTCCGCCCCGGAGGCACCAGCGGCGAACCCATCGACTCAGCCGCCTGGCTCACCCAACACGCGGCCACACAACTACCCGCCGCCACCAGCAGACCACCCGATGCCTGCAACCCCACCGGCACCCCGACCCCACCTAGCCGCTTCGACGGGGACCCCGACCGGCTCGTCGACGACCCCACCAGCAGCGGCCAGATCACCGCCCGACTACTCCACCTCTACCAGCAAACCCTCACCGCGTTCCCCGACACCAAGTGGGCCTGCTACTCACCCCGCCCCGGCACGAAATCCGAGCACCCCCTCGGCCGCGCCTGCGACCTCACCTTCGGCAACCAGATCGGCCACTACCCCAACCCGGAACAACTCGAAACCGGCTGGCAAGTCACCAACTGGATGAAAGACAACGCCGGCCTGCTCGGCGTCCAATACCTCATCTGGCAAGGCAAAATCTGGTCCGTCGCCCGTGACGCCGAAGGCTGGCGACCCTACAACGGCGGCGGAATGCACGACCCCAACGATGTGACCGGCGGCCACTACGACCACCTCCACGTCACCGTCAAAGCAGGCGCATGATGAACATCTACCCCGACTTCGACAGCCTCAGCGGCATCGGAGACCTCCGCGCCGTCGCCGGGGCACTCCTCACCCTCGTCCTTATCGTCGCCGTCCTCATGCTGATCATCTCCGCCATCGCATGGGTCACAGCCACAGCCCACGGCAACTACACCACCGCCAGCAAGAGCCGAACCGGAATCCTCGTCGCCCTCGGCGCGGCGATCCTCGCCGGCGCAGGAGTCGCCTGGCTCAACTGGCTCATCAACCTCGGCCAACAACTATGACCCCTGGGTGCCGTGATCGCCTCTCCCGCTGGTCATGGACGGGTCAGTCGACGACGGCCGCCACCGCTTCGATCTCGACTAGTTGGTCGTCATAGCCCAGGACGGTGACGCCCATGAGGGTGCTCGGCACGTCGTGGTCACCGAAGGCGTCACGCACGACCTCCCACGCGGTGACCAGGTCGGCCTGACGCGCTGATGCGACGAGCACGCGGGTGCTGATGACGTCGTGGAGGGTGGCGCCCGCCGCGGCCAACGCACGGGTCATGGTCTTGATGCAGGCCGCTGCCTGCCCGGCGTAGTCACCAACAGCAACCGTCGTGCCGTCGTCGGCCAACGGGCAGGACCCTGCGAGGAAGACCAACCGGGCGTCCTTCGGGGCTGTGGCCGCATACGCGTACTCGGCCACATCGGACAGGTCGGAAGCCCGGATCAACTGCACAGAACTCGCCATGTCGCCATTCTCCAGGAGTCCCGCGAACGGGGTGGTGGGCGCACCTGTGGCGTGTACCCCGTCCACGAGTCCGTGGCCGGGTCGCCTCTCGTCAAGGAGTCCTACCGTGTTCGATCTGCTCGTCAACACCTTGCCCGTGGCACCGCTGCTGGTGCCGATGGACATCAACATCGACCCGAACACCAGCGGGCTGCCGGGGATCAACCAGCTGCGCACCATCGTCGGCGCGGTGATGACCATCGGTCTGATCCTGAGCGTGCTCACGCTGATCGTGTCCGCGATCGTGTGGGGATTCGGAGCGAACTCTTCCAACCCGCATCTGGCCAGCCGGGGAAAGATCGGCGTGCTCGTCTCGTGCGGGGCAGCGGTGATCTGCGGCGCGAGCGTGACGCTGACCAACTTCTTCTGGAACGTCGGCCAGCAGGTCTGACCTGCCCTGGGAAGAGGGGAGTCCGAGATGGGCGTGTGCGATGTTCCGGTGATCTCGTCGGTGTGCGATGCCGTCGGTGAAGGGGCCGCGTCATTGGTCGCGGCCCCATTCGACTGGCTCGCACAGGCGATGGGCGGAGCCGCCGGGTGGCTGTTCGAGGCGGTCTGGTCGGTGTTCGACACCACCACGATGGTCGACGTCACCAAACCCGGCTACCTGGCCGTGTACAACCTGCTGTTCGGCATCGCGGTGTTCGTGATGCTGATCTTCTTCTGTCTTCAGCTCATCACCGGGCTGGTCCGGCGCGACCCGACCGCGCTGACCCGCGCTGCTGTCGGGCTGGCGAAGTCGGTGCTGGGATCGTTCGTGGTCATCACGCTGACGGCGTTGATGTTGGAGGTCGTCGATCAACTGTGCTTGGGGGTCGTGCAGGCCACCGGGGAGACCACCGAATCGATGGGCGACAAGATCGCACTCCTCGCTGCGGGTCTGGCCGGCATCAACATCGCCGCGCCCGGCGTCGGGGCGATCATCACCATCTTCCTGGCCGGGCTCGCGATCACCGCGGCCGCGATCGTGTGGCTGTCTCTCCTGGTCAGGAAGGCGCTGCTGCTGGTGGCGGTCGTGTTCGCGCCGCTGGCGTTCAGCGGGGCCTCGTGGGACGCCACCCGGGGATGGATCGGGAAGTGGGCCATGTTCGTCATCGCTCTGATCTGCTCGAAACTCGTTCTCGTCGTCATGTTCCTGGTGGCGGTCACCCAGGTCTCGGCACCCATCGACGTCGACCTGGCCTCGATCAGTGAGCCCATCGCAGGCGTCGTGCTGATGGCGATGGCTGCGTTCGCGCCCTACCTCACCTACAAGTTCATAGCGTTCGTCGGGTTCGACATATACCACGCCATCGGTTCCGAGCAAGACGCCAAGAACGCTCTGAACCGCCCGATCCCGGTCCCCAGCAAGACCGCCGGCGGGGAACCGAAGAAGGTACTCGACGGAACCAGCGACAGAGGAACCACCGGCGGCCGCCCAGCCAAGGGCAGCAAGACGCCTCCACCGCCGAAGACCACACCGGCCGCGACCGGGACCACCCCGAGCAGCGGCGGCACAACCGGAGGAAGCTCAGCCGGGACCGGCGGAGGCGGGGTCGCAGCCGGCGGAGGCAGCGCTGCGGCAGCCGGTCCCGTGGCTGCGGGCGTGACCATCGGCGCTGCCGTCGTCAAAGGGGCGGCGACCGCCGGCCCGAAAGCCGGAACGGCGCTGGCTGGCCAGGCCGAGCAAACGGCGGATGCGGCCGGGCAGACACCATCCGCTCCCGCAGCACCACCCGCGCAGGCATCGCCGTCGACCTCGCCGCCACGAACGCCAAGCAACGACCCGTCACCACCACCGCCATCGCAGCCGTCGAAGCAGGCCCCACCGCCCGCGCCCCAGCCACCGAAAGAGCAGTAGCCGATGAGCAACACCAACCACGACCGGCCCACCGCCGCGGGCGAACTGGTACCGGTGAAATTCTCCCGGCTCACCCGCCGTGGCGTCCTGCTCGGCCTGTCGCTCATCCAACTCGTCACCCTGGCCGTCGGCGGTGCCACTCTGATCGGGGCGTTCTACGCCGGCGGCGGGATACTCCTGGCCTACACCGCACCAGTCTGGGTACTCGCCGCGCTGACCTGGATACCCGTGGCGGGCCGACCGATCGTGGAATGGCTACCCATCGCCTTCTGGTGGGCCTGGCGCACCACGGGCGGGCAACTGCTGTACCGACGCAGGATCGTCGTCCCACGCCCCGCCGGCACGCTCGCACTCCCCGGAGACATGGCCAGGCTACGCGAGTACACCGACCCCGACACCGGAGCCGGGATGATCCACGACCCCCACCAAGCAACCCTGACCGTGGTGTGCGAAGTCACACATCCCGCATTCGTGCTCCTCGACCCCGGCGAACAAGAACGTCGCGTCACCTCGTGGGGCAGAGTCCTCGCCACCGTATGCCGCTCCGGACGAATCGCAACCCTCCAAGTCCTCGAACGCACCCTCCCAGACTCCGGCACCGGCCTGGCCGAATGGTGGGCAGCCCACGGCACCCCCGACCAGACGTGGGCCGCAAACACCTACGCCGAACTCATCGACCGCGCCGGACCCGCTGGCGAACGACACGCCACCACACTGTCACTCAGCCTCGACATGAAAACGGCAGCCCGGCAGATCAGAACCGCCGGAGGAGGAATACGAGGCGCCGCCGCAGTCCTCCGCCAAGAAATGAACACCCTCCTCGCGGCCCTCCACTCAGCCGACCTGTCACCGTCGGGCTGGCTCACACCAGGCCAGATCGCGGTCATGCTGCGCTCCGCCTACGACCCAGCCATCGCCGCCACCCTGGAACGCCACGGCCAACTCGGCCAACAACTCGCCACCGCCGGACCAGTCGCCGTCACCGAAACCTGGAACCGACTACGCACCGACAGCGCACACCACGCCGTGCTCTGGATCTCAGAATGGCCACGCTCCCTCGTCTACCCAGGCTTCCTCTCACCCGTCCTCCTATCCACCGGCATCCAACGATCCTTCTCCCTCATCTGCACCCCAATGCGCTCCGACCAAGCCGCCCGCGACATCCGCAAGAAGAAGGTCGAACACATCTCCGACCAAGCCCAACGCGCCAAGATTGGACAGATCGAAGACGCCTCCCAAACCGCCGAATACCACGACGTCCTCCAACAAGAAGCCGACCTCACCGCCGGCCACGGCATCCTCCGCTACACCGGCCTCATCGCCATCTCCGCGCCAACCATCGACGAACTCGACGCCCACGTCGCCGCCATCGAACAAGCAGCCATCCAAGCCTCCTGCGAAACCCGCCTCCTCGTCGGCCAGCAAGCCGCAGCGTTCACTGCGGCCGCACTCCCGCTGTGTCGGCGGGTCTAAAGGAAAGGGCGTGGGAGCTACTCAGTCGCGTTCTTGGGGTAGCTGGCGGAACTCTTCCTGGGCAGGGCGATTGACTCTCGCAAGCACGCTTGCCAACTCGGCCAGCGTCTCTTCGCTGAGCATTGAAGGATCAGTGACCATCCTGGACATCAACTCCCGCACCTCACTGGGCGGCAGTTCTGCGATCTTCGATTCGACCTCGGCGACGTTCTCCACATCAAGGATGTCCGCGCTCCGAACCATCCTCATCTGCTCCTCACTGAACGCGCGCGCGGCCATGGCTGCGAGATATCGCACTTGGGCTTCAGCGCTGGACATCTTCGGGCGAGGTACGGCTACTGCGATCTCAGCTGAGGATTGATGGGAGTCAACGGGGAGGCGGTCAGATTCGAGGGAAGCGCGCTCTGCCTTCAGTGAGCGTTTCGGACGCAACTTGGGCAACCGGTCACGTTGTTTGCCCACGAATGGACGAACTGACTCCGTCCACCACTTCTTGACGTGGGGCTTGGCCCGCTCGATTCCCTTGGCCATGAACGCGATGAGCACCTCGCTGATGAGATCAGCCAGCTCTTGTTGTTCTGGGGTCAGGCGCCTTTCCTCAGCCGGGACGTAAACGTGCTCTGTGACGTACTCCGTGACATAAGCGGGATCGGAGTCAACCTCATCGGCAGGGACGAACCGTGCGCTTCCCTTCAAGCATCCGTCGGCATCGAACAGGTTCTGATGGAGCCCGCCCTCTTTCTTGCGTCCGGGGGTCAAGTCGTCATCGTCCCACTCGTAGTAGCCCGGAATGCGTCTCACGGGCCTCATCGTAGCGGGCAGTCGGACGGGCCGACCGATGCAGATCGCTCAGGCGTACCTCTCGGAGAGACCGTGTTCAAGGAGGTTCATGATGGCTACGTTCTTCGATTCGACTGCCGATGCGGCTGAGGCCTCGGAGGCGTTGCGGGGGTTGGCGCACGCGAGTCGGGGGTTCGATGAGCCGGCGCAGATGTATGGGGTGATCGGGGAGTTGTCGGCGGCGATGCGGTCGTTGCGGCAGGTGCTTGATCAACTGGCCGATGTTCATGAGCGTGAGACCGGGCGTGCGTTCGACGATGCCGGGGACCGCGAGGCAAGGGTGCGGGACGCGCTCGCTGCGGCGGCGGGGCTTCATCAGGCGGCGAACCTGGTCGACCGGGCCTACGACCGGCTCGCGGAGGGTTTCGTTGCGGCTGGCCGGATCGCGTGGCACGGCGATCCGGCGGTGGAGGAGAGCGTGTCGCGGTGGGTCAGTGTGGTGTTCCTCCAGGGGGATGAGGCCGATCAGGCGTTGCGCATCCTTGACGAGGCGGGTCCTGCCGATGCGGTGGACTACCTGACCCAGTGGGATTACGGCGACGAGACCACACTGGCTTCGTTGACGTACGGATACGTCTACGATCAGCCTGGCGAGGGCACCAACGATCAGGTGATGACGTGCGGCGATTACGCGCTGGTCGTCAACACCGGCATCGGTTACGTTTCGCTGCTGCGCCGCTACCTCGAACCCGACATTGAGGCTGGGCAGAGCGGCCCGGTCGTACCGTCGGCGACACGGTCTGGCGTGTCCGTGCCGGAGGGGTCGTGGTTCCAGCCGACCCGGAGCACGGGGGTCGGGCCGAGTCGGGGGTTGGAGCTGTGACCCAGGATCGGGAGCAGTTCCATACCGCTGTTTTGGTGGCGCCGTCGCAGGAACGCAGGCGGCTGCGGAGGCAGCGTCGTCGTGCGGAGGCCCGGTTGCACGCCGAGCAGCGGAAGGCCGCGCTCGCGGCCGCGAAGGCCAAGGCGGAGCAGGAGCGGGCGGAGCGGCGCGCCACGGTCTATCTACCGCGGGCGGGGGAGTCGGGTGCTGCCCGGCTGCGGACGCCGGGCCGGTTCCGGTTGCCCAGGCATCAGGACACGTCTGCCACGTTGGCGGGCGCGTACCCGTTCGTCGCCGAGGGTGGGCTGGGTGCGGATGGGGTATTCGTGGGCCAGGACCTGTATTCGGGAGGGTCGTTCGTGTACGACACCGTGGGTGTTGTACGCGCGTGGGGTCATCACCGCGCCGAATGTGGTGCTGGCTGGGATCGTTGGGTCCGGGAAGTCGGCCCTGGCGAAGTCCTTGTACACGCGGTCGTTGCCGTTCGGGCGGCGCGTGTACGTGCCCGGTGATCCGAAAGGCGAACACACCGCGGTCGCCAACACTGTCGGCGGCCGGGCCATCGTCCTCGGCCACGGCCTCAACACCCGCCTGAACCCGCTTGATGAGGGCCACCGCCCAGCTGGCCTGTCGGACGCGCAGTGGGCTTCGACGGTTGCCGCGCGACGGCGGGACCTGATCGGCGCTCTGGCGGAGACGGTGCTGGCGCGCGGATTGTCGCCGTTGGAGCACACCGCGATCGACCTGGCTCTGACCGCCACGGTCTCGGAGAACGCGGTGCCGATCCTGCCGATGGTCGTCGATCACATCCTCAACCCCGGCCATGACGATGGCAGGCTCGCAGACGACGGGCGGCTCGTCGGCCACGCGCTACGCCGTCTGGTGGCTGGTGACCTGGCTGGATTGTTCGACGGCCCGTCCACCGTCAGGTTCGACCCGAGCCTGCCGATGATCTCCCTGGACCTGTCCCGAGTCACGGAGAACTCGACGCTGATCAGTGTGTTGATGACCTGCTCGTCGGCGTGGATGGAATCCGCACTGCTGGACCCGGATGGTGGACAGCGGTGGGTGATCTACGACGAAGCGTGGCGACTCATGTCGCACCCGGCGTTGCTGCGCCGGATGGACGCGCACTGGCGGCTGGCCAGGCACTACGGGATCGCGAACATGCTGATCTTCCACAAACTCACCGACCTCGACAATGTGGGCGACCAGGGTTCGGCGATGCGGTCCTTGGCGAACAGCTTGTTGACGAACGCGGAGACCCGGATCGTGTACCGGCAGGAGTCCGACCAACTCGGGCCCACCGCCACCGCGCTCGGCCTGACCGGCACCGAACAACAACTGCTGCCGAACCTGGGCGTGGGGCAAGGCCTGTGGCGGATCAAGGCCAGGAGCTTCGTCACCCAACACCAACTGCACCCCGCCGAACTCGCCCTGTTCGACACCAGCAGCCGAGCAGCCGGAGACTACCGATGAACCCCCTCCGACCACGCCGACCCCACCCGACCGGAGAACCCGACGCCCCGGTCGAACTCCCGCACGTGCTGGTCAGGGCCGCTCCCGACGGGACACTCACCGCCACCGTCGACGGAACCCCATTCCCAGCCGCAGCGGAGAGCGGAACGTGGACGCGAGCCACGTTCGGGCAGCTCATGGATGCCATCACCCAAGACCGCACGCTCACGGTCCGTGTAGAGGTACGCGAGAGCGACGGGATCGTCTTCACCGACATCATCCACGCCCGCAAACCCCCTCGTACCGCAGTGCCACCCGACAAACCAACTCATCGGGCACGCCGACAGCGCCACACCCGCCGACCGCGTTCAGTGGACGCGACCGCCAACGGTTTCATCCCCGGAGAGGAAGTCGCCGTCGCCCTGATCATCGCCCACACCAACGCCACCGAAACCGGTCAAGCCCATGCCGGCATCGACGCCGACCCCATCCCTGCCACTGGGCAGGAAGCGATCCTGTTGGGCCGGGTGTCAGGAACCCTTGCGGTACGGAGACTGGCATGAACCAGCGGCAAACCGGCAGCGTGGGCGACGAACTCACCAATGCCGCCCTGATCGGACTGATCGGCCTGGTCGGGATCGCGCTCGTCCTACGAGCCGCCGCCAGTGTCACCGCCTACCTCACCGGGCTACCCCAGCCGGACGCCGGACCGGCGGCAGGTCTGGCCGTGCTGTTCAACCCCACCGACCCCGCCACGGCACTCGGTGTAGCCGGCCTCAACCCGGCCGCCTACTGGCTCGTCAGCGCCGGCATCCTCGCAGCCCTCACCACCGTCGCGGTCCGGCTGTGGATCGCGTGGCGGCGCCACATCCACAAAGCCGAGACCGACCCGCACCACCTCGCCGGTATCGCGACCCGCCACGACGTGCAGACAACCGCGTCGACGAAAGCCCTACTCCGCCGGGCCGGAACACTACGCCCCTCCCTGGACTCCCCGACGGCTGAGGACGTCGGCTACCTCCTCGGCACCAGCCACGGCACGAAGGTCTGGGCATCGGTCGAAGACTCGATCCTGCTCATCGGCCCGCCCCGCTCCGGCAAAGGCCTTCACATCGTCATCAACGCGATCCTCGACGCGCCCGGCGCCGTCGTCACCACCAGCACCAGACCCGACAACCTCACCGCCACACTCCACGCCCGACAGCGCCGCGGCGGACCGGTCGCCGTGTTCGACCCGCAGCACCTCGCCGAAGGCATCCCCGCCGGGCTGCGATGGTCACCGGTACGCGGCTGCCACGACCCGCTCACCGCGATGATCCGCGCCAACGGCCTCGCTGCCGCCACCGGACTCTCCGCCGGTGGCGTCGAATCCGGCGGTTTCTGGGAAGGCAAGACCCGCACCGCCCTCCAAAGCCTGCTCCACGCCGCCGCCTTGGACAGCCGACCACCAGCAGAACTATTCCGCTGGACCCTCGATCCGGCCGCCGCGTCCGAAACAGTCGCGATCCTCAACTCCCACGCCAACGCCGCCATCGGCTGGGACGACTCACTCGCAGCGATGATCGACGCCGACCCCAAAACCCGGGACAGCATCTGGCAAGGAGTCGCACCCGCCCTCGCCGCCCTGGCCGACCCCCGAGTCCTCCACGCCGTCACCCCCGAACCCCACGAGCAGTTCGACCCCGAGACCTTCCTCACCGACCACGGAACCCTCTACCTCCTCGCCACCGGCGCAGGCGCCGGAGCATCCGCTGCCCTGGTCGCCGCATTCGTCGAAGACCTCATCGAAACCGCCCGCAGGCTTGCCGCCCGCTCACCCGGAGCACGGCTCGACCCACCCCTGCTGCTCGCCCTCGACGAGATCGGGAACCTCGCACCCCTCCCATCGTTACCCGTGCTGATGGCAGAAGGCGGCGGCACCGGGGTCACGACCATGCCCGTCCTGCAATCCCTCGCCCAAGCCCGAGACCGGTGGAGCGAGCACCAAGCCAGCGCGATCTGGGACGCCAGCATCGTCAAGATCATCCTCGGCGGCATCTCCAACAGCCGAGACCTTCAAGACCTCGCCACCCTCATCGGCGAACGCGACGAATACACCGACAGCATCACCCTCGGTAACCACGGCACCCGCTCCAACCAGCGCTCCATCCGCCGCGTCCCCATCCTCCCGCCAGACCGCATCCGCACCCTGCCCTTCGGCACCGGCATCACCCTGCTCCGCTCCACACCCCCCATCGTCACCGACCTCCGCGCCTGGCCCACCCGCCCCGACGCCCAACAACTCCGCACCGACCGCGACACCCTCGAAGCACTCCTACGCCAACGTCCGCCTCTCAACCATCTCTCCTGACGACGACGCCCGGGAGGCTCGGGCGCACCTGCCAGGTACAGCGGCCACACAGCTGACCGCCCAAGACCAGGAGGACGCCACCATGGCCATTCACACCCACCAGTCCATATCGGGTTTCGTTGCCTCAGAGCCCCAACTCAGTTACACCGAGCGCGGCGACGCACGCCTGTACCTGAAGATCGGGATCGAGCACTACCGCAAGGAACCCGACAACACCTTCACTCAGTTGGAGACGACCTTCCACGACCTCGTCGCCTATCGGGGTGCTGCCGAGCAGGGAGCGGAGCGGTTGGCCAAAGGCGACAACATCATCGCGGACGGCCGGGTGCGTGACTATTCCTACGAACGTAACGGCCAGCGCTTCGAGGGTGAGGAGTTCATCGCGAGCAGGATCGGCCATGACCTTGCCCGTACTCGCTACGAGGTAGATCGCAGTGGGCGCTCAGCATCCGGGCGCGACTCCGCAGCGTTCGCCGCGCCTCAGCAGCCCACGCCGTCCAACGCGACCGCTATCGGCATGTGAGCGATCATGACCGATCAGTTTCTCCCGACCGATGACGACATCCCGCCCGAGGTGGGGCCGGCGTCAGCCCGACTCGACATTCCCGAGCCGCCGCACCCGATCAACTGGAATCTGCTCACCGCGAACGATCTCGAAGCCGAACTGCTCGAACTCAACCGCTGGGTCGATTGGCTGCGCCACACCTACGGACTTCCGGCGAGCGTGATCCCGCCGTGCTGGCACCGCCACCCCGAACTGCTCTGGGAACTGTCCGCGCTGCACCTTCACTGGCTGTGCGCCTACGACCCCGACCAGAACGGCTCGGCACCGCTGGGCTGGCATCGCGACTTCGCCGACGCCCGAGCCCGCCTCCGGGACTGGGTGGCGACATCCGGAACCCGTCTGGACCGGGACCGACCCACACGCCAGACGAACTGGCCGGGTGAAGACCCGGCGCCGCCCATTGAGGAGACGCCGATCACCGACCGTGACGAGGACTTCGTCCAGTTCGTCCTGGACGAGGTTGCGGCCCGGCAAGAAGCAGAGGACGCCTTCTTCGCTGCCATCGATCCCGACAGCGGTGAGGTGTGAGTCGTGGTGCGCCGCTACGTTCGCAAGACGGGGCAGCGCCAGCAGAGCGAACGCGTACTGACGATCCGAGCCGAGTTCCACCAGCCGCCCGACCTGGACAAGCTGAGTGAACTGCTGATCCGCCTGGCACTCCAACAATCCGGCGCGGGTCGCTCGCCAGACACGGCTCAGCCCGAACGGCCCTGTGCTTCGACGCACCCGCCGTCGTAGAATGAGCACACCCGTCGCGGACGGCGGATGTTGTGGTCCTAGCGCTTCGCCACGACGAGGCAAAGCAAACGTGGCCGACTCGGCCTAGTCCTACAGCCCCCGGGCTCTTCTCACGATCAACATCCGCCAGGCTCGTCAGTCCGCGTCGGGAGACCAGTGACGTGAGAAGGGCCATGACGATGATCGACGCACACCGAACCGCGATAGACAGTCTCGTCGCGCCGACCCCGTTCCCAGGTTCGGTCGCGGTGTCCTATCTGCGGGTCTCCACGAAGGAGCAGGCGGAGAAGGACGGGAACGCCGAGGGTTTCTCGATCCCGGCGCAGCGGGAGGCGAATCAACGCAAGGCCGATCAGCTTGGCGCGACGATTGTGGAGGAGTTCGTTGACGCGGGTGAGTCGGCGCGTAAGGCGGATCGGCCCGAGTTGATGCGGATGATCCAGTACGTCACCCAGCACAAGACGAACTACTGCATTGTGCACAAGGTGGACCGGCTGGCCCGGAACCGGGCTGATGATGTGACGATCCATCTGGCGCTGAAGGACGCCGGGGTGACGTTGGTGTCGGCCACCGAGAACATCGACGAGACTCCGTCGGGGATGTTGTTGCACAGGATCATGTCCTCAATCGCGGAGTTCTACTCGCGGAACCTGGCCACCGAGGTGGTGAAGGGGCTGTCGCAGAAGGCGGCGCAGGGTGGCACGGTGACGAGGGCGCCGATCGGGTATCGCAATGTGGGGGTGCGTGACGAGTTCGGTCGTGAGGTGCGCACGGTCGAGATCGACCAGGATCGGGCGCCGCTGGTGCGGTGGGCATTCCAGGTGTTCGCGTCGGGGGACTGGACGACCAGCCAGTTGCATCGGGAACTGGTGGCGCGGGGGTTGACCACGCCGGCCACGCCACGGCGGCCGTCGCGGCCGATCAGTAAGTCGTCGGTGCATCGGATGCTGACGAACCCGTACTACAAGGGAAGCGTCCGCTACCAGGGGGTCACCTATCCGGGGGTCCATGAGGCGCTCGTGGCGAACGAGGTGTGGGATCAGGTCCAGACCGTGCTGGGTACGCACCGGTCGGCCGCGGACGCGACCCAGGTGCACGAGCACTATTTGAAGGGGACGGTGTTTTGTGGGCAGTGCGGGTCGCGGCTGTTGGTGTGTCATGCCAGGAGCGGCCGGGGCCGGATCTACCCGTACTTCGTGTGTTCGGCACGGCACGCGGGCCGGGGGAACTGTACCCGGCAGGCGATGCTGATCGAGCAGGTGGAGCGGCTGGTTGAACGGTTCTACGAGACGGTTCAGATCGACCCGGAGACCCGGCAGGCGCTGTCGGGGATGTTGCATGCGAGGTTCGATCAGATGATGGCCGAGGGTGCGGGGGAGTTGGCTGATCTGGCTGCCCGCCGGACCCGTCTGGAGGACGAGCAGCGCAAACTGTTGCAGGCCCACTACGCGGGTGCGGTCCCGTTGGGGTTGTTGAAGCGGGAGCAGGACCGGATCACCGGGTCGTTGGAGACCATCGAGTACCGGCCGGCCGCGCATCACGGGCATTATGCGGATGCGCGGGCGAACCTGGACGACTCGTGGGTCTGGTGCAAGTTTTGGTGTCAGTTTGTGTAGATTGTTTCGTATTCGATTGGTGTGAGTTTGCCTAGGCGGGCTTGGCGGCGTCGGCGGTGGTAGGTGGATTCGATCCAGTGGCGGATGGCGGTGGCTAGTTCCTGACGGGTTTCCCACTTGCGGGTATTGAGCACGTTCTTCTGTAAGAGCGCGAAGAAGGACTCCATGGCAGCGTTGTCCGCACACGTACCGGCCTGTCCCATGGACTGGACCAGCCCGTAGGCGAGGGCAGCTTGCCGGTAGGCCGTGGAAGTGAACTGCGCACCACGATCTGAATGGATTACACACCCGGCTGGTGGGTGGCGGTCTGCTACCGCCTGGGCCAAAGCGTTAACCGCGAGAGAAGCGCTCATGGACGTAGCACTGCTAAGAGCCACGATCCGGTTAGACCACACGTCCTTGATCGCACACACATACAACTTGCCCTGAGTGGTGGGATGTTCGGTGATGTCAGTAAGCCAGAGACGGTTAGGCCCATCGGCATGAAAGACCCGCCCAACCAGATCAACCCCAACGCTTCTAGCGCTCTTGGTGGTCTTGGTCTTGCCTTTGGGTGTAGTAATAGACCTAATGCCCAACTCGTGACAGATCGACCACACCGTGCGGCTAGCCACCTTGACTCCCTGGCGGGCTAGTTCATCGGTGATCAGCCGGTAGCCAAAAGCAGGATCAGCACTATGGATGGCCCTCACCCGTTCCTTTAAGTAGCTACGGCGTTGTTCTAGCCGGCTTTGCCTACACCCGCGCCACCGGTAGAAAGGCTGGCGGGCGATACCAAGCACCCGGCAGATCCGACTAACCGCTATGCCCAAACCAGCTAGTTCTTCTACCAGGGGGTAGATCATTTTGGGTTCACATCACGGGCCAGGTAAGCCGCCGCCCTTCTAAGGATGAAGCACTCTTCTTCCTTCAACCGCAACTGGCGCTCTAACTGCGCGATGCGGGCCTTGTCCTCACCCGCACTAGCCTTGAGCACACCCTTAGAAACCTGCTCGCGTCTGATCCAAGCATCCAGAGTCGAACCCCCAATCCCAAAATCAGCTGCTACCTGCGCCAACGTCATCCCAGCAGGACGATTCAACGCAAAACGCACCACATCCCGACGGAATTCCGGCGCATACTTCCTGGGCATCACAGCCCCCTCCCGCGAGACCAACAGCCCCGCAACCAGTGACACCAACCATTACACCATTCCCCGTTGCTGCTGCTGGCTCATGTGGGTGACATCTATGCCCGTGCCGATGATGCGAACCGTCGGTTGTGTAATCAGGCGTTATTCAAGGCGATCTACATCGACGAGGACAACGACATCCGGGTCGGGTATCGGAGTCCCTACGACGGGCTCGCCAACACCGATCTACAGGCCGACGCCCTGACCTGGGCCGCCCGGGCACGAAAACAGGGCCAGGACGGAACCCCGACCAAGGGTGGTCCCTTGGTCGAGAGTTCACACCTGACCCATCTGGGGTGAGTGACGGGTCTCGAACCCGCGACCTTCTGGACCACAACCAGACGCTCTACCGACTGAGCTACACCCACCAGGGTTGCATGGCGCAACGAATGAAGATGTTATCGCCCCGGGGTCGGAAAAGGGAAATCCTGGCGGTGTATTCCCTGCCACACGGGTGGGCGGGGCTCGGGCCAGGGCGCTGGCCCGGGAGCGGGCCGCCGGCGTACGGGCAGTGACTGGACAGGGGTGAGCGCGTCCGCTCCCGGGGGCGCGGGCCGCCGCTGCACGGGCAGTGCCGAACGCGGCGGTCCCACGACCTACTGATTCACTGGTGGGCCGGCGCACGGGCAGCTCCCCGCGCCGGTGCCCGGGCCGCGCCGGTTCCCCGGCCCTGCCGAGCACAGCGGCCCCGAGCAGAGCTGCCCCGCCCCGGCCGCTTACCGCAGGCCGTGCTTAACGCAGCGGCCGGGCGGAACGTCGTCCACCCGGCCACCTCGCGAAATCGGCGCCTACGCCTCAGGCTTGCTCGGCGGCACCCGTCGATTCCCCGGCCTCGCCCCCGCCGGTCGGCCCCTCGGTCGCGCCGTCCGTCTCGACCGCCGCACTGGGCTTGGACAGAACCACGCCGGCAGCAGCAGCACGCTCGGTGCGCTCGGCCAGCAGGCGCCGGGCCGCGCGCTTGCAGGTGGTCATGGACGGCCCGGGCGGGGCGGGCAGCAGCACGTCGCGGTAGTAGGCAAGCTCCTGGATCGACTCCAGGATGTCCGCCATCGCGCGGTGGCCGCCCTCCTTCTTGGGGGCGTTGTAGTAGGCGCGCGGGTACCAGCGGCGGGCCAGTTCCTTCAGAGAAGAGACGTCCACGATCCGGTAGTGCAGGTGGCTCATCAGCTCCGGCATGTCGCGGTCCAGGAAGGACTTATCCGTGTGCACGGAGTTGCCGGCCAGGATTGCCTTGCGCTCGGTGGGACAGAACTGCTTGACGTACGCCAGCACGCGGGCCTCCGCCTCCGCCAGGGGAATGCCGCCGTCCAGCTCCTCCAGTAGACCAGAGGTGGTGTGCATGCTGCGGACGAAGTCGTTCATGCCCTCCAGCGCCGCAGCCGGCGGCTTGATGATGAGGTCGATCCCCTCACCCAGCGGGTTCAGGTCAGAATCGGTGACGATCACCGCGATCTCAACCAGGGCGTCCTGCTGCAGGTCCAGGCCCGTCATCTCGCAGTCGATCCACACCAACGGGTCGTTTTCGCTACTACTCACGGCCCCTAGCTTATGCCCGCCGCCCGGGAAGCCGGGAAAACCAGGCGCGCCGAGACGCCGGGAGCGCCCCGAGAGCGCGCCGGGACGCCTGCAGACACCGGCCGCCCGCGAGACACTGCAGGGCGTGGCGGGGCGGGCGCACTATTCTGTAGAGCGGGATAGACACGAAAGGGCTGGTATGACGGCGCTTGATTTTGCGGGCGCGCGCGAGCGCCTGGACGGGGTACTCAAAGAGACGCCGCTGGAGCGCAGCGACCGCCTGAGCGAGGCGGCAGGCTTCCCGGTGCTGCTAAAGCGCGAGGACGTGCAGCGCTGCCGCTCGTTCAAGGTGCGCGGCGCCTACAACGCGATCGCGGCGATGAGCGAAAAGCAGCGGGCGCGCGGCGTCGTGGCGGCCTCGGCCGGCAACCACGCCCAGGGGGTGGCCTTCGCCTGCAACGACCTCGGGGTGGAGGGGCAGATCTTCCTGCCGTCCAACACGCCGCGGCAGAAGCGCAACCGGATCGCGGAGATAGGCGGCCCGTGGGTGGAGCAGGTGATCGTGGACGGCAACTTTGACCTCGCCTCCGCGCGTGCCCAGCTGCACGCGATGGAGACGCGCGCGAACTTTGTGCACCCCTTCGACGACCCGCACGTGATCGCGGGCCAGGGCACCACGGCGCAGGAGATCTTCGAGGCCGCCGGGCCGGAGGGGATCGACACCGTGCTGGTGCCGGTGGGCGGAGGTGGCCTGCTGGCCGGCATCGCCGCCTGGTTTGTGCAAAACGCCCCGCAGACGCGCGTGGTGGGCGTGGAGCCGGCCGGGGCTGCCTCGATGCAGGCGGCGCTCGCGGCGGGCCGCCCGGTGGAGCTGGACCGCGTGGACAACTTCGTGGACGGCACCGCAGTGGCCCGCGTGGGTAACCGCTCCTACGAGATCGTGGCGGGGCTGGACATCCCGTTCGTGACGGTGCCGGAGGGCGCGGTCTGCTCCGAGCTGTTGGACCTGTACCACGCCGACGGCGTGATCGCGGAGCCGGCCGGCGCGTTGGCGTCCGCCGCGCTGCGCATCGGCCTGCCGTTCGAGCCCAAGGGCCCGGTGGTGTGCGTGGTCTCGGGCGGCAACAACGACCTTTCCCGCTACGACGAGATCGCCGAGCGCTCGGCCCGCTACCAGGGCCTGCGCCACTACTTCATGGTGCGTTTCCAGCAGCAGCCGGGCGCGCTGCGCTACTTCCTGGACGAGGTGCTTGGCCCCGACGACGACATCGTCCTCTTCGAGTACACCAAGAAGAACAACCGCGAGACCGGCCCGGCCCTGGTGGGCATCGAACTGGCCGACCCGCGCGACATCACCGCCCTGCGCAAGCGCATCGACGCCTCGCCGGTGCACGTGGAGGAGATCCCCGGCGAGTCCGACCTCTTCCGCCTCCTCATCTAGCCTGCCGCCCGGCCTGTGGCCAGTGAGGCCGGTTTGTGGTGTAGGTGGGTGGCCGACGTCGTCCCCGCCCGGCCTGTGGCCAGTGAGGCCGGTTCGTGGTGTAGGTGGGTGGCCGACGTCGCCCACCTACCGCCCCTAGCACTCGGCCCGGACGCGGGGCGGCACCCTAGGGGAGGGCGCTGCGGCCCTGGTTCGACTCGAAGTAGGCCGCGAGATCGGCGGGCAGGGCGGCGACGTCGTACGGCTGGCCGTCCTGGCGCAGCGAGAGCGTGGCCGCGATGCCCGTAGCGACCGCGTGGTAGGCGGCCACCGGAGAGGTGTCCGTGGGCGTGCCAAAGCGCAGGAAGCGAAGGAACTCGGCCACGGTGAGGGCGTCGGCCTCCCCGTGCCCCTCGGCTTCCTCCGCAATGGGGAAAACCTGGTCGCCGGCCTCGTTGTAGTTGGTGCGGTGGTTGTAGAGGACCACGCGCCCACCGGCGCCGTCCCCAAAGTTCTCCAGGCGCCCGTGCGTGCCGATAACCGTGTAATTGCGCCAATAGTCCGGGGTGTAGTGGCACTGCTGGTAGGAAGCGAACACGCCGCCGGGCAGGCGCATCAGGACCTGAGAGAGGTCCTCCACGTCGATCACCGGGTTCAGTCCGGTCTGCTGCGTGGCGGGGTAGGCGGTGCGGTCGAACCAGTCGGTCATGAGCCGGTCGGAGTTGTCCGCGCGGGAAGGCACGTCCCCGTACACCGTCAGGCCGCCCAAGGCCGTGACCCGCTGCGTGTAGGCGCCGGCCAGCCAGTGCATCACGTCGATGTCGTGCGCCGCCTTCTGCAGCAGCAGCGAGGTGGTGTAGCGGCGCTCTGCGTGCCAGTCCTTGAAGTAGAAGTCGCCGCCGTGGCCAACAAAGTGGCGGCACCAGATCGCCTTGACCTGGCCCACCAGGCCCTCCTGGATCAGGCGGCGCAGCGTGCGCACCACCGCCATGTGGCGCATGTTGTGGCCCACGTACAGGGCGGTGCCGGACTCGCGGGCCGCCTGCAGGATCGCCAGGGCGCCGGGCAGCGTGATCGCCAGCGGCTTTTCCAGATAGACCGCCACGCCCGCGCGTAGCAGGGCCGGGGCGATCTCCTCGTGAGTGTGGTCCGGGGAGGTGACGAAGGCCAGATCCAGATCGAAGGACAGGAAGTCCTGCAACGTAGAGGCCACCGGGACCGGTTGGCGCAGGCGGTCCTGCGCGCGGCGGGCGGCCTGCGGGTGCGGGTCCAGTGCCGCCACCAGGTCCACCCCGTGCGGGCAGTCCAGCGCGTGCAGTGCCAGGGGAGCGCGCGCCCCGACGCCCACCACGCCCATGCGCAGGCGGCGCGTGCCCAGCGGGAGGGCGGGGGTGGTGGTGGGTGGGGCCGTGGGCGTGGGGTGTGGCGCGGCGGGAGCCTGTGTCGGAGCGGCGGGAGAGGCGTCGGCGGTAGAGGTGTTGGAAGGGTGCGGCGCGGCGGGCTGGAGAGGCGAGGTCATGAGCAGAATTCTGATCCCTCGGGCCGGCGGGGGTGCGTGCCACGCGGGAAAGGGGCCATAATGGGCCGCGACGCGCGCTCGCTCTAAACGGGCGCCAGCCTCCATAGCTCAGTGGATAGAGCAAGGGCCTTCTAATCCCTTGGTCGCAGGTTCGAATCCTGCTGGGGGCGCGCTTTGGAAAGGGCCGGGTGACCGGCAGAGCGACCGCCGCAGACAGCGTTGGCTCGCCCTTTTCTTTTCCTCCGATGCCTGGGCGGGAGTGGTGAGGGGCTAAGGGCGGGGTGGCGAGGGGCGCAGGGCGGGGTGGCGTCCTGGCCGACAAGTGCCGGGGCTCAGTTCAAAAGAAAACAGTCCTTACCGTGCGCGCATTCCTGCCGCTCGCCCCCGAGACTCGTCCAAACGGTGCGTGCCAGGTTCGTGTGAGCTGGTTGGGAATTCCAGACTGAGCGCCGGAATGTCGGGCTGAGGGGCGCATACGTCGAGTTGAGAAGGCGAACGTCGAGTTGAACAGGCAAACGTCGAGTTGAGGGGTGGAATGTCGGGCTGGGAGTGCGAGAGAGTGAGGCCGCGCTGCGAGGGCCCGGTATCCGGTCTCGACGTTTGGTGGTGAATCTAGACGTTTGGTGGTGAATCTAGACGTTAGCTTGGGTGGAAACGTCGAGTTGAACAGGCGAACGTCGAGTTGAGAAGGCGAACGTCGAGTTGAACAGGCAAACGTCGAGTCGGGGCCCGCTTCTTCGAGATGAGCCACCGAGCCCCGGCGCCGCACCGCCCACTTATCCACCGGTGCGGGCGGGGCTGCGGCGGCGCCCGACCTGGGGATAACCGGCTCCAGCGCGCTTTACGCACGCGCCGTTGGTTTGGCTCCGCCGACCTAACAGGCTGGAGGTGCGGCGCTCGCCGCCAGTTCGAAAGGAGCCACCATGTCAAACCCGATAGAGATCACCGTCCACGGCTATGCCGCGACGAACGCGTCCCTGCTGCGCAGCGAGGGCAGGCCGGACCTGGCCGAGTTCCGCATCGCCGCCACCCCGCGCTACCGCACCGCCGAGGGGTGGAAGGACCTGGACACGGAGTTCATCACCGTCAAGGCGTGGCGGGAGGCCGCGCAGGACGTCGCCTCCTCGGTGCGCAAGGGCATGCCGCTGGTTGTCATCGGCCGGCTTGCCACCGAGCGGTGGGAGCGGGCGGGAAGCACGCAGACCTCGGTGGTGATCCACGCCTCCAGCATCTCGGTGGAGGTCAAGCGTGGCGTGGTTACATACGCGCGCGTGGTGGACCGCAATTCCGGCCGCCCGCAGGAGGAGAACGCGCAGTCCTCTCAGATGGACGACGCTGCCGCGCCCACCCCTCCCTCCCAGTCTGCCGACGGCGCGCCCACCTGGGCTACGGGCGCGGGACCTGGGGAGGGCAGCGCGGGGCCCGGGGAGGGGAACGCAGGCCCTCAGGATGGGAGCAGCGTGCCGCAGGACGGGGCGACTGCCGCCCCTCGGGTCGACGGGGAGCCTGCCACTGCGGGGGGAGCCTTGCGCGAGTCCGGCGTGGGCGGGGACAGCGGCCCGCAGGCGGGGACGGACTTCATTCCGCTGGCCGGCGTGGGCGGGTTCCCGCAGGGCGGGGCGGAAGCGGCCCCGGCCGCAGCGGACCGCGCACAGGCCCCCTCCCAGGCGCTGGAGGACGCCGGGGGAGGCGGGGCTGAGTTCACCTCCGCCGAGCTGGAGTACGAGCTGCAGTCCGTTTGAGGGACGTGGGCCGAGCGTGACTAAAGGCTCGGCCCACGTACCGCTTGGCGCCGGTGCTTCCCGGCTAGGATTTAGCCGGATATGAACACACCTGGGAGGGTAAGTGGCTGAGTACATCTACTCGATGATTAAGGCGCGCAAGGCGCACGGGGACAAGGTGATCCTCGATGACGTGACGATGATGTTCCTGCCTGGTGCCAAGATCGGCATGGTGGGCCCCAACGGCGCCGGTAAGTCCACGATCCTGAAGATCATGGCCGGCCTGGAGACCCCGTCTAACGGTGAGGCCCGCCTCACCCCGGGCTACACCGTCGGCATCCTGCTGCAGGAGCCGCCGCTGAACGAGGAAAAGACCGTGCTGGGTAACGTCCAGGAGGGCGTGGCCGAGCTCAAGGGCGCTCTGGACCGTTACAACGAGATCTCCGAGCAGATGGCGGACCCGGACGCGGACTTCGACGCCCTCATGGAAGAGATGGGAAAGCTGCAGGAGTTCATCGACGCCAACGACGGTTGGGAGCTGGACTCGCGCCTCGAGCAGGCGATGGACGCGCTGCGCTGCCCGCCGCCGGACGCGGACGTGAAGGTGCTCTCCGGTGGTGAGCGCCGTCGCGTCGCCCTGTGCAAGCTGCTGTTGGAAGCCCCGGACCTGCTGCTGCTGGACGAGCCCACCAACCACCTGGACGCTGAGAGCGTGCTGTGGCTGGAGCAGCACCTGGCCTCCTACCCGGGTGCCGTCATCGCCGTGACCCACGACCGCTACTTCCTGGACCACGTCGCCGGCTGGATCGCCGAGGTCGACCGCGGCCGCCTCTACCCCTACGAGGGCAACTACACCACCTACCTGGAGAAGAAAGCAGCCCGCCTGGAGGTCCAGGGCAAGAAGGACGCCAAGCTCGCCAAGCGCCTGGCCGAGGAGCTGGAGTGGGTGCGCCAGTCCGCCAAGGGCCGCCAGGCCAAGTCCAAGGCGCGTCTGGCCCGCTACGAGGAGATGGCTGCGGAGGCCGAGCGCACCCGCAAGCTCGACTTCGAGGAGATCCAGATCCCGCCGGGCCCGCGCCTGGGCAACGTGGTCCTCGAGGCCACCGACCTGACCAAGGGCTTTGGCGACCGGGTCCTGATCGACAAGCTCTCCTTTACGCTGCCGCGCAACGGCATCGTCGGTGTGATCGGCCCCAACGGCGTCGGTAAGACCACCCTGTTCAAGACCATGGTGGGCCTGGAGCCGCTGGACTCCGGTGACCTGAAGATCGGCGAGACCGTCAAGATCTCCTACGTGGACCAGACCCGTGGCGGCATCGACCCGGACAAGACCCTGTGGGAGGTCGTCTCCGACGGCCTGGACTTTATCCAGGTCGGCAACGTGGAGATGCCCTCGCGCGCCTACGTCTCCGCCTTCGGTTTCAAGGGTGCGGACCAGCAGAAGCCGGCCGGGGTGCTCTCCGGCGGTGAGCGCAACCGCCTCAACCTGGCCCTGACCCTAAAGCAGGGTGGCAACCTGCTGCTGCTGGACGAGCCCACCAACGACCTGGACGTGGAGACCCTGGGCTCCCTGGAGAACGCCCTGCTGGAGTTCCCGGGTTGCGCCGTGGTGGTCACCCACGACCGCTGGTTCCTGGACCGCGTGGCCACCCACATCCTGGCCTGGGAGGGCACCGAGGAGAACCCGGCCTCCTGGTACTGGTTCGAGGGCAACTTCGAGGCCTACGAGGCCAACAAGATCGAGCGACTGGGCCCGGAGGCGGCCCGCCCGCACCGGGTCACCCACCGCCGCCTGACCCGCGACTAAGCCGGGGTTTCCCAGCGAAGAGGGCGGGTGGCTGCCGCGCAACGCGGCAGCCACCCGCCCTCGCCTTTGCCCCGCGCGAACCTATTTGCTGGGGCCCGCAGGTGGGGTGTCCAGGAAGGATTCCCGTCCGGCCTGGGCCGGGTCATCGCCCGGTACCCGCACCATTCCCTCCTGGCTCGCGGAGGCCACCAGGCGGCCGTCCGGGGCGTAAATGCTGGCGCGCGCCAGGCCCCGCCCGCCGCTAGCCGCCGGTGTGTCCTGCTGATAGAGGTGCCAACTGGCCGCGTCGACGTCCCCGTGGAACCACATCGAATGATCCAGCGTGGCCAGGGACAACCCCGGCTCCAGCCAGTGAATCCCGTGCCCTCGCAGCACCGGCTCCAGCATCACCTGGTCGCACGTGTAAAGCAGCAACGCCCGGGCCACTGTCTGACAAACCCCGGCCGGCACGTCCCCGCGGGTACGCATCCACAACAGCTGGCTGCTCCCGCGCTCCTGCGGGCGCGAGACGTAGAGCGGACTATCCACGTGCCGCACGTCCATCGCCAGCGTCTTGCCCAGGAACTTCGCCACCGGGTGCTCCACCGTGCGAAACAACTCGATGGCGCTCTTCAACTCGCCCGGGCCCGGCACCCCGGCGGGCATGGAATCGGCGAACTCCAGCCCGATCTGCTCCACCTGAAACGACGAAACCAGCGTCATGATCGCCTCGCCGCCCTGGTAGACGGCCGTGCGGCGCCGGGAGAACGAACGCCCGTCGTGCAGCCGCTCCACCCGAAACTCCAACGGCACGTCCAGGGCGCCTGGCCGCAAAAAGACCGCGTGTACTGAGTGCGGTAAGCGGGCAGCGTCGTCCACCCCACTGGTAGCGCCGCAAACTGCCGCACCGGGCACTGTGGCCGCCGCAGCAAGCAACGCCTGCGCCATCACCTGGCCGCCGTAAACACGGCCTCCCAGCTGCGGCAAAGAAGTCCCCACAAAACAATCCGGCCCCTCGCCTCCGTCCAGTTGCAAAATGCGCAGGACGGAGGCGAGCGGCTCGGATGAAGCGGAGGGAACCCTTAACGGAGCGTTCCCTGCGCGGCTCACAGACCCAGTTCCTCCAGGATCGGCAAGCGGCTGCGCACGGCCTCGCGCGCGGAGTTGGCGTCCACGGCCGTGAGCGCCAAAGCGGCTAGCTCCTGGCACTCCTCCAACGTCACCGAGGCGAGCACCTCGGCAACGTCGGCCAGAGCGCGGGAGGTCATAGAGAGGCTCTTGACTCCCAGGCCAGTCAGGACCACCGCCAGCGCGGGGTCGGCGGCCGCCTCGCCACAAACGCCCACGGGAGCGTCGTTCGCGGCGCCACCCTTGCAGGTGACGTCGATCAGAGCGAGCACGCCAGGCTGCCAGACCGTGGAGAGCTGAGCCAGCGAACCGAGCATGCGGTCGGCGGCCATCGCGTACTGGGTCAGGTCGTTGGTGCCGATGGAGGCGAACTTGGCGCGCGAGAGCAGGCGGTCCGCAGTCAGGGCCGCAGAAGGCACCTCGACCATGATGCCCGCAGTCTTCAGCCCCAGCTCCTCGCACTGGCTCACGAAGGAATCCGCCTCCGGCATGGTCGCGATCATCGGCGCCATCACCCAGACGTCGGCCGTCTCCATCTCAGCGGCGGCGGCCAGGGCCTTGAGCTGGTTGGTCAGCACCTGCGGGAACTTCCACGAGGTGCGGAAACCGCGCACGCCCAGCGCCGGGTTCTCCTCGCTCATGTCCGTTACGAACGGGAGCGGCTTGTCCGCGCCCGCGTCGAGGGTACGCACAACCACCTTCTTGCCCGGGAACGCGGCCAAAACCGCGCGGTAGGCCTCCACCTGCTTCTCGTGGCTCGGCTCCACGGCCTCGTCCAGGAACGCGAACTCGGTACGGAACAGGCCAACACCCTCCGCGCCGGCCGCAGCCGCAGCCATCGCGCTGGTGGCGTCACCCACGTTGCCGAGCAGCTGCACGCGGTGACCACACTTGGTCTGACCGGTGCCGTTGAACACCGCCTTGCGGCGCGACAGGGCGGCCACGCGCTCCATGTCCTCCACCGACGGGTTGACGCTCACGCGCCCCTTGGCGCCGTCCAGCAGCACGAAGGAGTTTGCCTTCAGGTTCCGCAGCACGCCGTTGCCGGCGCCGACGATCGCCGGGATGCCCAGGTCGCGGGCCAGGATCGCGGTGTGGGAGGTGGGGCCACCCTCTGCGGTGATGATGCCGATAACCTTGGCCGGGTCCAGCAGCGCCGTGTCAGCCGGGGCCAGGTCGCGGGCGACCAGGATGAAAGGCTCCGGGCGCTCGGGAATGCCCGGCAGGTCCTGGCCCGTCAGGCGGGCCACGATGCGGTCGCGCACGTCAGCAACATCGCGCGTGCGCTCGGCCATATAGCCGCCCAGGGACTCCAGCTGGGCGGCGATGGTCCCGGCGGCCACCCAGACCGCGCGGGCGGCGGAGACGCCCTCGTTCACAACCAGCTTGGCTGCCTGCTTCACCAGGGTCTTGTCTGCGGCCATCTGGGCCGTCATGGTCAGAACCTCGCGGCCCTCACCCTGAGCGGAGGCGGCCTTGAACTCCAGGTCAGCCTTGGTAGCAGCCGCAGCAGCCTGGATCAGCTCCTTGGCGCTGGCGGGGTCCCCAGCGAAGCGTTCATCCGGGCTCGGCTCCTCAATGCCAGCACCCATGTGGGCAATAGGGCCAGCCACCAGTCCAGGGCTGACGGGGATACCTTCGAAGCTGAGATCGTTCTCGGTCACGGGACCCTCCTTATGTCTGCTTGGCGCAATTGTCCCCGATTAAGTGCCCTCTTGGAGGCGGAACGCCCTGCGCGAACAAGGCGATTTTTCGATTCGCTCCCGGCGGGTGTCTCCCGGGGTGGTTCTGGGGTGGGGGAGCGGGGGAAATCGGGGCGGAGCGCGGGCGCGGTGGAGCGGTGGCGCGGCTGCCTGGCCCCGTCGGCTGGCCGGCACTCCGCGAAGGCCCGAGCGCCCCTACCGTAGGGGTGCAAATGTGACGCCGGACACCTATTGGTGTTATGGTTGTGCTGATTCTGGCCCTGTGTGCAGGAGAGAGGTGACGCCGTGTTGGAGCGCGCGAAGGCGATTCTTATTGCCCTGGGCGGAGCAGAAAACGTCATCAACGTGGAGTCCTGCATCACCCGAATGCGGGTGGAGGTCCGCGATGTTCGGCGCGTCTCCGTCCCCGACCTGCGGGGTGCCGGGGCGCTCGCCGCGATCATCTCTGGCACGGGCAATGTTGTTCAGGTGGTGCTGGGGCAAGAGACTGACGACGTGGTAGATAGCGTCGAGCGACTTGGGGTTGCCCGCCGCGTCGTGTGAGTTCAGCTGGGGCCTACTTAGCCACCAATGCCTGAGATTTCCTGCAACGCATTGCAAAAATTGCGGCTCTGTGCTGGTAGATTTGGCTTGAATCCGACTGAAACACTCTGCAAGTCGGTCCACCCAATGGAGGATGGCGACCCATGTCTGGCACGGTTCCCGGCAACGTCGGCGCTTTGCGCGAATTGGCAAACAAGTGTGGGGTTGCAACGGAGTACTGGGATTTCTCCGGCAACCATCGGCAGGTGCAAGAGCGAGTCTTGGTTGCCGTTCTTGAGGCCTTGGGCAGGCAAGCCGCCACAGATGAGGAGGTAGCGCGCTCCCTTGCAGAGGTTGAACTGGAGCCGTGGCGGGACGCCCTTCCCCCCAGCGTGGTCATGCGTTCCGGCTTCAGCTACGAGCTGCCGGTGCACGTGCACCACGGGGAGCGCGTCACCGTCCGTGTGGAGCTGGAGTTGGGCGGGCAGTGGCAGCTTTCCCAGATGGACGTTTACGTTGCGCCGCGCGAGGTGGACGGCAACCTGATCGGCCGGGCCACCTTCTACCTGCCGGAGAACCTGCCCCTGGGCTGGCACGAGCTGGTCGCCGAGATCGGCGAGGGCGAGTTCTGGCGAGAGGTGCGCTGCCCCCTGGCCGTCACTCCCTTCCGCCTGGATGCCCTGCCGGGCCGGGACTGGCGCGGCTGGGGCGTGATGGCCCAGGTCTACTCCACGCTCTCTAACGAGTCGTGGGGCATGGGCGACTACGGGGACCTGGCTGACCTGGCGCAGATCTCCGGCGAGCAGGGAGCTGACTTCCTGCTGATCAACCCGACCCACGCCGGGGAGCCGATCCCGCCGATCACTGCCTCGCCGTACCTGCCGGTGACGCGCCAGTTCGTCAGCCCCCTCTACGTGCGGCCGCAGTTGATCGAGGAGTACGGCAAGCTCACGGCCCCGGCGCGGGCACGCCTGGAGGACGCCCAGCGTCGCTGGCAGGCCGCGGCTCGTTCGATCGAGCGGGTGGAGCGTGACGCGGCGTGGGCCAGCAAGCTGGAGGCGCTGGAGGAGGTCTTCCACGTGCAGCGCCGCTTTGGCCGGCAGGCTGCCTTCGACCGCTTCCGCCGCCGGGGCGGGCAGAGCTTGGAGAACTGGGGCCTGTGGTGCGCGCTGGTGGAGGAGCTCTCCCCGGAGCGCGGCTGCGCCAAGGACGGCATCGACTGGCCCGTGGGCCTGGAGAACGTCCACGGAAAGGACGTGGAGGCCGCGCGCGAGCGCCTGGCCGCCCGGATCGACTTCTACGTGTGGTTGCAGTGGGTGGCCGACGAGCAGCTTGCCGCCGCCCAGAACACCGCCCGCGACGCCGGTATGCGCTTGGGTGTGATGGCTGACCTGGCCGTGGGCGTCTCCAAGCACGGCGCGGACATGTGGACTATGCCGGAGAACTTCGCCAAGGGTATTGGCGTGGGTGCGCCGCCGGACATGTACAACCAGCAGGGCCAGAACTGGGACCAGCCGCCGTGGCGCCCGGACGCGTTGGCCCGCGCGGCCTACCGCCCGCTGCGTGACATGGCACGCACGGTGCTGGCCCACTCCGGTGCGCTGCGAATTGACCACATCCTGGGCATGTTCCGCCTGTGGTGGGTGCCTGCGGGGGAGTCCGCGGCAGATGGCACCTACGTGCGCTACAACCACGAGGCGATGCTGGGCGTGCTGCTGCTGGAGGCCCACCGCGCCGGCGCCGTGGTGATCGGCGAGGATCTGGGCACGGTGGAGCCGTGGGTGCGGGACTACCTGGCAGACCGTGGCGTGCTGGGCACCTCCATCATGTGGTTCGAGAAGAACGAGGAGGGCGGCTTCCTGGCCCCGCAGGACTACCGCACCCTGGCGTTGTCTACCGTGAACACGCACGACCTGCCGCCCACCGCCGGTTACCTGGACGGCGAGCACGTGGAGTTGCGCCACCGCCTGGGGCTGCTGGAGGACGACGTTGAGCAGGTCCGCGCCGAGGCCCGCGCCGAGCGCGCACAGATGGTTGGCGAGTTGATCGAGCGGGGATACTTGGTGGACGACGCTGCCTCCGAGCCGCAGATTATTGCCGGCATGCACCGCTTTGTGGCGGACACGCCCTCCCAGCTCGTAGGGGTGGCCCTGGTGGACGCCGTGGGGGAGAAGCGCGCGCAGAACCAGCCCGGTACGGATGAGGAGTACGCCAACTGGCGTATCCCGCTGGGCGACGGGACCGGCACGCCCGTGCTGGTGGAGGACGTGGCGGGGAGCGAGCGCGCGCACTCGCTGTTCGCGGTGATGCGCCAGGCGATGGGGACGCGCCCGCGTTCCTGAACGGTGCGCCCTGCTGAAGCGGGTGGGTGAGGCGGCCGCAGCCGCCTCACCCACCCGCTTCGCGTTGCCCGTGCGCGCTCTTGTCGTGTGCGAAGCGAGCCTTCCCCGCCCGGGGCGTCTGGGGTCCCGCCCGGGGCGTTTGCGTGCCCGGCGGGTGGTTGCCGCGCGAACGCGTGGGGGCCGCGAGTAGCTAACCGGAGTCCGGTCGGCTCGAGCCGCGCAAATGCTGCGACGGGGTACATCCGACCGCTTGGTGCCATGGCACCGGTCGGTCGGATGTACCCCGCACTCACTCTTGTGCGCTCGGGGGCGCACGTTAACACCGCCGCGCCCGCGTATGGGACGGCTCGAAAAACCTTGGGCGGATCTGGCCGGAAAGCCAAAGGGTGGGGGCCGAGCGTTTGCTCGGCCCCCACCCCGGGAGCAAGTTTGCTTAGAAACTCGCTAGCGCGTCAGCGCTTGCGGGCCTCCTCGGCAACCTTACCGGTGCGAACGGCAGCCTCGGCCTGAGCGGCCTCGAAGCCGTCGCCCTCGTCCTCGCGACCCGGCGTCGGGAAGTTGAACGCGGGGATCATGAAGCGGAAGACGAAGAAGTAGATCACCGCGTAGGCCAGGCCGACCAGGACGATCATGATCGGGCCCTGGAACACGCCACCGGACAGCTCAGCAGACTTGCCGAAGTTGATCAGGTAGTCGATAGCACCAGCGGAGAAGGTGAAGCCGTCCTTGGCGCCCAGCAGGTTGGTCACGGCCAGAGCGGAACCGGTCAGGACCGCGTGCACGGCGTACAGCGGGAAGGCAACGTAGGCGAAGGCGTACTCGAGCGGCTCGGTGATACCGGTCAGGAACGCGGTCAGGGCCACGGAGAACATGAGGGCACCGGTGGCCTTCTTGCGCTCGGGCTTGGCGGTCTGCCAGATGGCGAAGGCGGCGGCCGGGAGGGCGAACATCATGATCGGGAAGAAGCCGGTCATGTAGGAGCCGGACCAGGCGTTGGTGCCGTCAACACCGTTGAAGAAGCAGGTCAGGTCGCCGTGCAGGGTGGCGCCTTCCTTGTCGGTGCAAGCACCCAGGGTGAACCACGGGATGGAGTTGATCAGGTGGTGCAGACCGAAGGGGATGAGCAGACGGTTAACGGTACCGAAGACGAAGCCACCGAGGACGGCGTTGCTCTCGTTCATCAGCCAGCCACCGAGCTTCTGGTTCACCAGCCAGTCGAAGGCGGGGTAGATGTAGGACATCACGACGGCGAGCACCACGGCCACACCGGAGGTGATGATCGGAACGAAGCGGCGACCACCGAAGAAGGCCAGCCAGTCCGGCAGCTTCACGCGGTAGTACTTCTGCCACAGCAGAGCGGCGATGATACCCATGAGGATACCGCCGAGCACGCCGTAGTTGACGGTCTTGAGCGCGGCACCGGCCTCGTCGACGCCCATGACGAACTTGGACATCGGCTTGAGGGTCTCGGAGAACACCAGGTAGCCGATCAGACCGGCCACACCGGTGGAGCCGTCAGACTTCTTGGCGAAACCGACGGCCACACCGACGGCGAAGATCAGGGGGAGGTTGCCGAAGACGGCACCACCAGCGGCGCCGAGAACGTCGGCAACCTTGTTCATGAATTCGACGTGCTTGCCGAGGCCGTCAGCGCCCAGCATGTCCGCCTGGCCGAAGCGCAGGAGCAGACCAGCTGCAGGCAGGGTGGCGATCGGAAGCATCAGAGAACGACCAAGGCGCTGCGCAACGGCCATGAAGCCGCCGGAGCGAGTCGGGGTTGAAGTACTCAATTGAGCTCCTGTTTGACGTGCGGCGCCATCGCCGCAATGCCGTCCACCCTCGGGCTGAGGGTGGGCCCGTCCATTGGTGCACGCTATGCGCAGGTCTGGACCAGCTGCGTACAACTCAACCTCGCCTTCAATCTCGTGTCAAGTTTCTTCCCAGGGTTTTCGCAGATTCAGGTTAGCTTTTGCTGCAATTGAGCTTTGGTTGATCGCAATTCGGGCGCGAGCGGGGTGGTGCGGGCCAGCTTCGCCCCGCTATGCCGTGTTGGAGCGCGCCCGGGGTGGAAGGAATTTGGGCAGCACATTTGGGCCACGTGGGCGCAGAAGGCGGTAGCCTGTTGGGCAAGTGGCGAGCTATCTGGGGGATGCGGTGGTAGTTGTCAAGCACAAGGCGGTGCGTGACTACCTGAGCTCTTTGATATCCACGGAGTTGTCCCCGGGGGACGCCATTCCCTCCGAGCGGGTGCTGTGTTCACTGTTCGGCGTGTCCCGGATGACGGTCCGGCAGGCCGTGGACTCCCTGGTGAACGAGGGCCGGCTGGAGCGGGTGCAGGGTTCCGGCACCTTCGTGGCGCAGCCGAACCGGCGCGCCCAGGTGCGCTTGACCTCCTTCACCGCAGAGATGCAGCGTCGGGGACTGAAGCCCTCCAAGCGCGTGCTGGCGTTCGAGACCGTCAAGGCCCCGCCGCTGCTGGCACAGGACCTGGAGGTGCCTACGGGAACCGAGACGTTCTATGTGCGCAGGCTGCTGCTGGCCGACGGGAAGAGCATCGCGCTGGAGGACATCTGGCTGCCGTGCTCCCTGGTCGCCCTGGAGGAGGCGCACGTGGAGGACGGCTCTCTCTACGACTCCCTCACGCGGGCCGGCTTCGAACCCACCTGGGGCGAGGACACGGTGGAGGGCGCGATCTTCACGCACTCGGAGTGCCGGGTGTTGCAGGTGGACTGGCCCCACCCGGCGCTGCGCATCACCCGCCGCGTGTTTGCCGGCTCGCTCAGCGTGGCCAAGACGATCACGACGTTCCGCGCCGACCGCTACGCCGTCACGGTCCCCGTGGTCGCCTTCGCGCGCAAGGCCGCGTCCCCCGGCGGTGGGATCTAGCCGCCCGCGCCTCCCAGGGAATCCAAATGACGGCCGCTAATCATTTGACTACGGGCCGCAATGGGAGAAAAATATTGGTCTGGACCACCGAATTGGTCCAGAGAGATCACGAAGGAGTGTGTCTACATGTCTCAGGCCGAGCAGATTCTCGCCGCCCTCGGTGGCAGCGACAACATCATTGAGCTGGAGCCCTGCATCACCCGCCTGCGCGTTGAGGTTGAGGACGCGTCCGTGGTGGACGAGGCCGCGCTGAAGGGCGCGGGTGCTCACGGCGTCATGCGCATGGGCAACGTTGTGCAGGTCATCGTCGGCCCGAACGCCGACACCATCGCGGAGGACATCGAGGACATCCGGTGACCTTGCAGATTTCAGCCCCGCTGGCGGGCAAGGTTGTGTCCCTGGACGAGGTTCCGGACGCAGTCTTCTCCCAGCGCATCGTCGGACCTGGAATCGCAATCCAGCCGGCAATTGACGGTTCTGAAAGCCGCGTAGTTGCTCCCGTGGCCGGCAAGATCGTCAAGTTCCACCCCCACGCTTTTGTCATCATGACCGCCGAAGGCAAGGGAGTCCTGGTGCACCTGGGCCTGGACACCGTCCAGCTCAAGGGCGAGGGATTCACCCTGCACGCGGCCGAGAAGTCCGAGGTCGAGGAGGGCCAGCTGCTGGTCACCTGGAACCCGAAGGACATTGAGGAGGGTGGTCGGCGCACCGTTTGCCCGATCATCGCCCTGGACGGCAAGGACGCGATCAGCGTCGTTGCCGACGAGGGGGCCGACGTCAACGTTGGCGATCCGCTGGTGAGCTGGGAGTGATCCATTTAGGGTTGAGGGGCGCGGGCGCAAGCCCGCGCCCCTCGCTCGTTTTGTGAAGGAGTCAGCATGCCGGCTAGCGACGAGTGGATCAGCCCCGCGCCTGCCCAGGATGCCTCCGGCCCGGCCGAACCCGTCACGCCAGCCGCCGCGAGCCCTGCGGTGATCGACTTCGCGACCCGCTCCGCCCGCGCCGGCGGCCTGCTGATCGACATGGACGGCACCCTGGTGAACTCCGAACCGGCCAACCAGGCCGCATATCGCGCACTCTATGCCGCGCACGGCTGGCACCTGGACGAGGCCGTGCTGCCCCTGTTCACCGGGCGCACCAGCCGGGACTCATTCCGGGACATCCCCGGGCCGTGGCACGCCGAGGGCCTTGACATCGACGCCCTCATCGTCGAGGTCAACAGCCTGGTGGACATGCGCGCCTACCCGCCGGTGCCGATCCGTGGGGCCGCCCAGTTTGTGCGCCTGTTCGAGCGGGCCTGCGTGGTCACCTCCGCTATGCGCGAGTGGGCCCGCGAGGGCGTGGAACTGGCCGGGCTGAGCTGGGACGGCCTGCACCTGGTCAGCGCGGAGGACGTCTCCCGAGGCAAGCCCCACCCGGAGCCATACGTGCGCGGCGCGCAGGTGGCCGGCGTGGATCCCGCCTCGTGCCTGGTGGTCGAAGACACCCCCGCCGGGGTGCGCTCCGCCCTGGCCGCCGGGGTGGGGATGGTGCTGGGCGTGACCACCGGCTACCGGGACGCCGCCCTGCTGGAGGCCGGCGCTCACGCCACCATGCCGGACTTCACCGCCCTGCACGACGCCCTGCGCCCGGTCATCGCCTAGCCTGCCCGCCCCCAGCGCTTCTGCGCAGACAGGCGAGGCCGCCTGGGTGGGCGCCCACAGCTGCTAGAGGGACGACGCTGCCGCCCCTACCTACAAAAGCGCGGTGGCGGGAGTTTTCCTCCCGCCACCGCGCTGCCGTCGGCCCCCGAACCGGCCGGGGCACGGCCCTATCGGGTCAGGTCAGCCTGCTGGGCCTTGCGGGCGCGCTTGGCCACGTCCAGCCCCTCGGAGACCAGGCGGCGCAGCGCAGCCGGCGCCTGCGGGTTGGCCTCCAGCCACGCCTCGCCCTGGGCCACCGCGTCGAAGCCCAGCTCCTCCTCCAGGCCCACCAGGGCAGAGGGGTAGAGGGCCGGGATCAGCGTCTGAGCCACCTGGCCGCCACGCTCCTCCCACCAGGACAGCAGGCGCCCGAAGTACTGCTGCGCGCCCGGCAGCAGCAGGGCGCGGTCGCGGCTGCGCTGGTAGCCGTAGATCAGGCGGAAGATCATGCCGTTGGGCAGCGAGACGTCGTCGGCCAGCGCCGCGAAGGTGGCGTCCTTGGCGGCCGCAGTCGGGAAGGCCGCGCGCGCTTCCGCAGCGCTCTCGCGTCCCGTCACCGTTTGGTCCTCCGCCTCGAAGGCCGCGATCTCCTGCTCGGTGGCCGCGCCGGCCGCCGCCAAACCAATCAGCAGCCCCCACTTGCGGTCCACGTCCAGCACCAGGCCGTTCAGGGTCTCGGTGCCATCCAGCAGGGCGCGGATCGCCGCAGCCTGCTCCGGGGAGGCCACGTGGCGGGCCGCCGCTGAGACGAACTGCAGCTGGGCGTCCGAACCGGCCGGGGCCGTGCGGGCCAGGCGCAGCAGGCGCTCGCCCACCTCGACCTCCACCTCCGCGCGGTGGGAGGGGTGCACGTAGCTCTCCAGCGCCGTGCGCACGCAACGCAACAGCATCGCCAACACCGAGGAGTGCGTCTCCGTGCCCAGCGCCGCCAGGCTCAGGTCCAGGAAGTCCCGGGCGCTCCACTCGCCGTCGCGCGTCATGTCCCACGCACCCGCCAGGATCAGCGCGCGCGCCATCGAGTCACTCAGGCTCGCCACGTGCTTGCGGGCCACCTCCAGGCTGGCCGGGTCCAGGCGCACCTTGGCGTAGGCCAGGTCCTCGTCGTTGACCAAGACCAGCGCCGGGCGGGCCTTGCCCACCAGCTCGCCCACCTCGGTCACCTCGCCCGTCACGTCCAACTCGATGCGGCTAGTGCGCTTCAACTCGCCGTCGGCAACGTCGTACCCGCCCACAACCAGGCGGTGCGGACGGAGCGTTGAACCGGGGGAGAAGCTCTCCTGCCGGATGATCGCGGAGGTAACCAGGCCAGCGTCGTCCACCTCGATCTCCGGGCGCAGCAGCGTGATACCGGACTCCTCCAGCCACACCTTGCTCCACTCGGTCAGGTCGCGGCCGCTGGTCGCCTCCAACTCCGTCAGCAGGTCCGTCAGCACCGTGTTGCCCCACTGGTGCTTCTTGAAGTAGGCGCGCACGCCCGCCATGAACTCCTCGCGGCCCACGTAGGCAACCAGCTGGCGCAGCACCGAGGCGCCCTTGGCGTAGGTGATGCCGTCGAAGTTGACCTCCACGTCCTCCAAGTCGTTCATCTGCGCCACGATCGGGTGCGTGGAGGACAGCTGGTCCTGGCTGTAGGCCCACGCCTTCTCAGCCATCGCGAACGTGGTCCATGCCTCATCCCAGCGCGTCGCCTCAGCGGTGGCCAGCGTGGAGGCGAACTCCGCGAAGGACTCGTTCAACCACAGGTCGTTCCACCACTTCATCGTCACCAGGTCGCCAAACCACATGTGGGCCAGCTCGTGCAGGATCGTCACCGCGCGGCGCTCCACCTGCGCCCCGGTGGGCACCGACCGGAACACGTACTCGTCGCGGAACGTCACGCAGCCGGCGTTCTCCATCGCGCCCGCGTTGAACTCCGGCACAAAGATCTGGTCGTACTTGTCGAACGGGTAGGGGAAGTCGAACTCCCGCTCGAAGAAGGCGAAACCGGCGCGGGTGATGTCCATGATCTCCTCGGCGTCCAGGTGCTCGCGCAGCGAGGCGCGCGCCCACACGCCCAACGGGATCTCCCGGCCGTCAGCGCTGGTCAGGCTGCCCGTGGCGCCCGCGAACGGGCCGCCCACGATCACCGTGATGTAGCTGGACATCTTGGCCGTGGGGGCAAACTCCCAGCGCAGCGCGTCCCCGCCCCGGCCACGCGACTCCACGGCGGTGGGGGTGTGGGCGTTGGAGAACACGGTCCACCCCAGCGGGGAAATCACCGTGAACTGGTAGGTGGCCTTCAGGTCCGGCTGCTCAAAGACCGCAAACACGCGGCGGGAGTCCGCCACCTCGAACTGGGAGTAGACGTACGCCTGGCCGTCGGCCGGGTCCACAAAACGGTGCAGGCCCTCGCCGGTGTGGGAGTAGGCGCACTCGGCCTCCACCACCAGCTCGTTGAACTCCGCCAAGCCCTCCAGCTCGATGCGCGAGTCCCGGTGCGCGGAGTTGTCCACCACCGCGCCGTTCAGGGAGATGAAATAGACGTGCGGGGAAATCAAGTCAACGAAGGTGCTGGCCCCCTCCTGCGCCGCAAAAGAAACAATGGTGCGGGAAAAGAAGGTCTCCCCGGGCCTGGACAGGTCCAGCTCCACGCGGTAGGAACAGTCACTCACCAGTGCCGCGCGCGCGGCAGCCTCGACCTGGGTCAGGTTCTCTCCGGGCATTTCCAAACTCCTCTATCGGCTTCGCGGCCGTCATAACGTCCCGATTCTGCCAGGAACCGCGCGATACCGCCCAAATTAGCGCAAGTGTGTCCCAGGTAATACAAGAATTAGTGTTTCGAAAATGAAGGTGGTGGGGGCCCGGCCCGCTACCGCAGACCGAGCCCCCACCACCGGCTCGACTCCAAGCCCCTAGGCGCTCACCAGATGCTCACGCGCTCCTGCGGATCGCGCCACAGGCCGTCGCCCGGCTGCACCCCGAAGGCCTCAGCGAACTCGCCGATGTTCGCCACGATCCCGTTGGCGCGGAACTCCTCCGGGGAGTGCGGGTCGGTAGCGACCTGCTGGATGATCGCCTCGTCGCGAGACTTAGAGCCCCACACGCGGGCGTAGGACAGGAAGAAACGCTGCGTGCCGGTGAAACCATCCACCACCGGGGCGTTCTCCAGGCCGTCGATGCCCGCCTTGCGCAGCGCCAGCCGGTAGGCCTTCAGCGCGATCGTGGCACCACCCAGATCGCCGATGTTCTCACCGATCGTCAGGGCGCCGTTGACGTGGTGGGTGTCCCCGTACTCCTCCACCAGCTGCGCCGGCACGAAAGCGTCGTACTGGGCGATCAGCGCGCGCGTGCGCTCCTCGAAGGCCTCGCGGTCTGCGGCGGTCCACCAGTCGCTCAGCGAACCGTCGCCAGCGAACTTGGAACCCTGGTCGTCAAAACCGTGCCCGATCTCGTGACCGATCACCGCGCCAATGGCACCGTAGTTAACCGCGTCGTCAGCGTCCGGGGCAAAGAACGGCGGGCGCAGGATCGCGGCCGGGAACACGATCTCGTTGCGCAGCGGGTGGTAGTAGGCGTTGACCGTCTGCGGGGTCATCAGCCACTCCGTCTTGTCGATCGGGGTGCCGGGCTTGGCCAGCATGTAGTCCGTCTCGAAAGCTGCAGCCGCGCGCACGTTCGGCAGCAGGGCGGAGCCGAACTCCAGGCCCGAATAGTCCCGCCACTTGTCCGGGTAACCGATCTTCGGCACGAACGCGTCCAGCTTCTGCAGCGCCTTGGCGCGCGTCTCCTCACCCATCCACTCCAGGGAGGTGATGGACTCCCGGTAGGCCTCGATCAGGTTGGCCACCAGCTCCTGCATGGCGGCCTTGTAGTGCGGCGGGAAGTGCTTGGCCACGTAAACCTGACCAACGTCCTCACCGATCGAGTCCTCCACCAGGGCCACGCCGCGCTTCCAGCGCTCCCGCAGCTCCTCCGTGCCCGTCAGCTTCCTGCCGTAGAAGTCGAAGTTCTCATCCACGAACTTAGCGCTCAGGAACGGGGAACGCGCCCGCACCACGTGCCAGGTGGCGTAGTCCAGCAGCAGGCTCAGCTTCGCCTCCTGCCACACCTTGCCCAGGTGAGAGAAGAACTCCGGCTCAGCCACGATCAGATCCGGCGCGTCCTTGCCGTCCGCGAAGGCCCGGTAGTAGGCGGCCCAGTCGAAGCCCGCCCCCAGCTCCGCCAGCTGCTCGAAGGTCATCGGGTTGTTCATCAGCTCGGCCTCGCGGGACTTCACCGCGTCACGGTGCCCCTTGGCCAGCTCCACCTCGAAGTCCACCACCCGGTTGGCGCGGCGCTGCGCGTCCTCGTCGCTCTCAGCCAGGCCGCAGTTGCGCAGCTGGCGGGCCACGTGCTCGCGGTAGGCGGCCAGCGTCTCGGCGTGCTTCTCCTCGCGGTAGTACGCCTCATCCGGCAGGCCGATACCGCCCTGGCCCACGAACAGCGTGTAGTGAGTGGGGCGGTCAAAAGCGGCCTCGGCGGCCAGGTAGGCCACGCTAGCGGCGCCAGTGCGGTGCAGCGCACCAAGAGCGCGCGCCAGGTCAGAGTGGCTGCGCGCGGCGCACAGCAGGTCCAGGTCAGCGGCCAGCGCCTTACCGCCAACCTGCTCCACCTTCTCCTCGTCCATGAACGAGGCGTACAGGCGGCCCACGCGAGCCTGAGTAGGATCGGCCTGCCCGGACTCGACCAGGGCGGCGCACCCCTCTACGATCTCACGCACCTCCTCCTCAGACTGGTCCCGCAGCGCCAAGAACACGCCGTCCCTGCCGCGGTCGGCGGGAATCTGGTGCTCGCGCAGCCACGTGCCGTGGACGTAACGGAAAAGGTCATCTTGCGGCCGGACCGCCTCATCCATACGGGCCGGGTCCAGCACTCCGGCAATCAGTTCGCTCATGCCAGGCAGTCTAGGGCCGCCCACGGGCAGGCGCCGAACAACCCGGGAACGCAAATCACTCCCGGGAGATGGCACCATAGTGGCCATGCGTATTCACATTGCGGCGGACCACGCCGGATTCGAGGCCAAGGAATTCGTGAGCGAGCACCTGCGCGCGCAGGGCCACGAGGTGGTTGACCACGGCGCCCACGAGTACGACGCCCTGGACGACTACCCGCCGTTCTGCGCCGACGCCGGCCGGGCAGTCGTGGCGGACCCCGGCAGCCTGGGCATCGTGCTGGGTGGCTCCGGAAACGGAGAGCAGATCGCCGCCAACAAGGTGGCCGGCGTGCGCGCCGCACTGGCCTGGAACGTGGCCACCGCCCTGCTGGCCCGCCAGCACAACGACGCCAACGTGGTCGGCATCGGTGCCCGCCAGCACAACCGCGAAGAGGTGCTGGCCATCGTGGACGCCTTTGTGTCCGAGCCCTTCAGTGGCGACGAGCGCCACTCCCGCCGCATCGCCCTGCTCACCGAGCTGGAGAAGTAGGGCGCGGGGTGGGTGCGGGAATCTCGATTCCCGCACCCACCCCTGCTTCACCCCGGGGCACAGCTACCTCTCCGCGCCCGCCTGACCCGGGGCCGCCCCTGAGCGTTCTCTAGTCGCCCTCCTCCGGGGCCACCACCTGGAAACCGAGCCACTCGTAGAGCCGCACCGCCGGGGCCGCGCTCTTCATGGACACCCGCAGGCTGATGTCCTTCAGCCCCTGGTTGTGGCAGTGCGCCGCAGCCGCGCCCAGCAGGGCGGTGGCCACGCCGCGTCCCCTAAACTCCGGGTGCACGAACAGCTCGATGATGAACGGGCCCGGCGGGATGTCGTCCCACGGCGGGTCAGAGACGGTCTGGATAGCGCCCACCAGGGTGCCGTCCACCTCCGCGCCCAGCGTGGCCCCCGTGATGACCTGCCCGAACGCCCCCTGGAACGCCATCTCCATCTCCTCGCGGGCCTCGGTGAGCGAATCCACCGCCACGCCCGGGTCGTAGGAATCCAGGTAGAGCTGGGCAAGCTCCTCCACGTCCGACTTACCCAGCCGGCGCAGCTTGAACTCCTTGCCGTTGGCGGGATCCTTCAGCTCGGCCAGATGTTCGGCGCCGATGCTCATCGTTAACGTGCCCATGCCCAATTGTTGCATGGGTCACGTTGCTGGCGGTGCCTGCCGGGCCGAAAACGGGGGAGCGGAGGGTGCGGCGGCCCCGGTGCGGGGCGGTGCGGTGCGGCGCGGTGCGGCGGCAGCGTCGTCCACCCGGCCGGCCCTCCGGTGGCCGTGGTGTGAAAACTAGCGCGGCGGCAACGTCGTCCACCCGCCACCGCCCGGCCGGGCGGCTAGATGTAAAGCGCCGGGTCCAGGTGCTGGGGCGAATCCGCCCGCTGCCGGTTGTCCAGCGGAATGTTGCGGGCCGGCACGCCCACCGCCGAATGCGCCGACGGCACCGGCTTGACCACGATCGCGTTGGCGCCCACGCGGGCGTCGTCGCCCACGGTGATCGGACCCAGGATCTTCGCCCCCGCCCCGATCACCACCCGGTTGCCGATGGTGGGGTGGCGCTTGCCCTTATTCATGGACACCCCGCCCAGGGTCACGCCGTGGAAGATCACCACATCCTCGCCCACCTCGGCGGTCTCCCCGATCACCACGCCCATGCCGTGGTCGATGAACATGCGCCGCCCCAGCGACGCCCCCGGGTGAATCTCCACGCCCGTGAACCGGCGGGCGATCTGCGACAACGCCAACGCCCAGAACTTGCCCCACCTGCCGTGCCACCAGCGGTGCGCCAGCCGGTGCGCCCAGATCGCGTGCACGCCCGGGTAAAGCAGCGCCACCTCGAAGCGCGAGCGGGCCGCCGGGTCGGCGCCCACGGCTGCGTCCAGGTCCTCGCGCATGAGCGTGCGCAGGGAGACCTTGGAGTTGTGCATGGCGAATCCTCTCGGCCCGGGGTGGGGTGCTTGGTCGGTGGGCGCTCGGTGCGCCCAGGTAGTTAACGACGAAAGCAGGTGGTCTATTCCCGCCCGCCTGAAAACGATCGCCGCGCCGGCGGGGCGGGGGCGGTTGGACGACGTTGCCGCCCACCGCCCCCAGCCAGCTCGGCCCAGCCGCGTGGCGGCCTTAGTCCACCAGCTCCGACCACAACGGGGTGGACACGTAGCGCTCGCCGGTGTCGGGCAGCACGGTCACGATGGTCTTGCCCTGGCTCTCCGGGCGAGCGGCCACCTGCAGCGCGGCCCACACGTTCGCGCCGGCGGAGATGCCCACCAAGATGCCCTCCTGGGCGGCAAGCGCGCGCGAGGTGGCAAACGCGTCCTCGTTGGTCACCTGCAAAACCTCGGTGTAGACCTCGCGGTCCAGCACCTCCGGCACGAAGTTCGCCCCGATGCCCTGGATCTTGTGCGGGCCGGCCTTGCCGGTGGACAGCAGCGGCGAATCGGTGGGCTCCACCGCCACCACCTGCGCCTGCGGCTTGCGCTCGCGCAGCACCTGGCCCACGCCCGAGAGCGTGCCGCCCGTGCCCACGCCCGCCACGAACACGTCCACCTCACCGTTCGTGTCAGCCCAGATCTCCTCAGCGGTCGTGGCGCGGTGGGTGGCCAGGTTCGCCGGGTTGGCGAACTGGCGGGCCTTGACCACGCCCGGGTGCTTCTCCGCGTAGGCGTCAATGGCCGCCACGGCGCCGGACATGCCCTGGGCCGGGTCGGTCAGCAGCAGCTCCGCGCCGTAGGCGCGGGCCAGGGCGCGGCGCTCGATCGACATCGACTTCGGCATGGCCAGGACCACCTTGTAGCCGCGCGCCGCACCGATCATCGCCAGGGCGACGCCCGTGTTGCCGGAGGTGGCCTCCACGATCGTGCCGCCCGGCTGCAGCTCGCCGCTGGCCTCCGCCGCCTCCACGATGCCCTTGGCGATGCGATCCTTGACGGAGAAGGCCGGGTTGCGCGACTCCAGCTTCACCAGCACGGTCACCCCCTGCGGGGCCAGGCGGTTCAGGCGAACCAGGGGGGTGGAGCCAACCAGGTCGGTGATGTTCTCGACGATAGCCACGACTGTCCTAACTTCCATAACGGATGATTCAAGCGTGAACTACTGTAGGGCAAAGTAGTTCAGGGTTCAACTATCGGGTGTGTGAGCTGGGGCGCGCGGCGGTGGAAGGAGATGGGAGCGCGCGCGGTGATGGGCAGCGGTGCGGCGCTGGGGGTTGGGTGTCGGTGGGAGCGCGCGCGGTGATGGGCGGCGGTGCGGTGCTGGAGGGGAGGGGCTAGTCCAGGCGCACCCAGTCGGTCTCGCCCCAGGTGGGGGAGAGCTCGCCGGCGCTGAGGGAGGCGACTAGGTCGGTGAAGAAGCTCGCCCGCTCCGGGGCGACCGCCACGTGCAGCGTGGCCTGTGCGCCGTACTCGGTGCCCGTCACCTCGATGCCGCGCGCCCGCAGGTCGGCCTCGAGGCGGCCGGCCACCGCGTGCGGCACGGCCAGGCTCGCCCGGCGGAGCTGCCCCCAGGTCACCACCGGGGTCTGGGCAAGCGCGGCCTCTACCGCCTCCGCGTAGGCGCGCACCAAACCGCCCCGACCCAGCAGGGTGCCGCCAAAGTAGCGGGTCACCACCGCCGCCACGTTCGTCAGGCCCGCGCCCCGCAACGTGTCCAACATGGGGATGCCGGCGGTGCCGGCGGGCTCGCCGTCGTCCGAGGAGCGCTCGATACTCACCGCGCCCTGTCCCGGCAGGATGAACGCGCTGCAGTGGTGGCGCGCATCCGGGTAGATGCTCCGGGCAGCGGCGACCAGCGAGCGGGCGGCAGACTCATCCGAGACGTAAGCCAGCGCCGTGATGAAACGTGAACGCTTCTCCTCAATCTCCGCAGACACCAGGCAGCCGGGCGCGGGCGTCAGTCGCGTCGCGCAGGCGGCGGGAGAGGTCGGCAAGGTCACGAGCGCAATCCTCCCACAGTGCGAGATGGGCACGTAGAGTCCGGCAGTGCTCGCACCGGTGGCGGCGAGTGGGGCGGCGGCGGAACGTCGTCCCCGAAGGTCCAAAGCGTGGGGCAAACCACGCCAGGCGCGCTCGCCACGAGGGCTGCGCCTGATAAAATGCTCTGGTTTGCCGCGCAGGGTGCGACTCGCCCCCTAGCCCAACCTGGGCAGTGGCTTAAGAAGTCCCCCGAACACGGAAGGAGCGGCAGGGCTCATGGCAGTTCCGAAGCGCAAGATGTCCCGTAGCAACACCCGCTCTCGTCGGTCCCAGTGGAAGGCCGAGCTCACCACGCTCGACGCCGTTCGCGTCCAGGGCCGCGAGGTGCGTATCCCGCGTCGCCTGCACAAGGCGTACCAGGCTGGTCTGATCTCTGTCGACTGACTTAACGCAGGGTAAACCAGGCCGGGCCGTCCCAAGAGGGGCGGCCCGGCCTTTTGTTGCCGTGAGGTGGCCCCAGGTCTCGCAAATGTGACAACGGGGTACATGCGACCGCTTGGGGGCGTGCCCCCGGTCGGTCGGATGTACCCCGAGCTCGCGCTTGTACGCTCGGTGCCGCCTCGTGGCGGGTGTTGGGGTGATGCGCGCGGGAGTTCTGCCCGGGGGCCCCAGGTCTCGCAAATGCGAGTGTGGGGTACATGCGACCGCTTGGGGGCGTGCCCCCGGTCGGTCGGATGTACCCCGAGCGCACTTTTGTACGGTCGGGGGCACCGCGCCGGCCCCGACCTGGCCCGGCCAAGGTGAGCCCGACAGCAGCTGGGGTGTGCACGCCGTGGCCGGGTGTGCGCAGTGGCCCGGCGGCGCAGTGCGCGCCCGGACCCCGACGCCCCCACCGCCCCCACGCTCGCAAATGTGACAACGGGGTACATGCGACCGCTTGGGGGCGTGCCCCCGGTCGGTCGGATGTACCCCGAGCTCGCGCTTGTACGCTCGGTGCCGCCCAAGGCCCACGTGGAGGCCCACTCGATTGCCCGACCCGCACATAAGCGAGGATCCCACCGGTGTTCCCGGTGGGATCCTCCCTAAGAGCGGGTATGAGCCGCAGCTTTGCTGCTCTCATACCCTCCTTGTTCGCCTTGAGCATTCGAGCAAGCTCGACGCTCAATGCTCACTTCGAGCGGGTGACGGGATCCCCACTGACGCTGTGCGTCAGCGTGGGCCCACTCGATTGCCCGACCCGCACATAAGCGAGGATCCCACCGGTGTTCCCGGTGGGATCCTCCCTAAGAGCGGGTATGAGCCGCAGCTTTGCTGCTCTCATACCCTCCTCGTTCGCCTTGAGCATTCGAGCAAGCTCGACGCTCAATGCTCACTTCGAGCGGGTGACGGGATCCCCACTGACGCTGTGCGTCAGCGTGGGCCCACTCGATTGCCCGACCCGCACATAAGCGAGGATCCCACCGGTGTTCCCGGTGGGATCCTCCCTAAGAGCGGGTATGAGCCGCAGCTTTGCTGCTCTCATACCCTCCTCGTTCGCCTTGAGCATTCGAGCAAGCTCGACGCTCAATGCTCACTTCGAGCGGGTGACGGGAATCGAACCCGCGCAATCTGCTTGGAAGGCAGAGGCTCTACCATTGAGCTACACCCGCGTGCCGCCGTTAGGCTGCCGCGCCAGTATAGCCCCACCCCAACCACACGGCCAAAGCAAGCGCCGCGCAACCACCCAACGGCCCGGGGCGCGCAGCCCACCGCCCCCGCGCCAGCCGTCCCCCACCCGTTGCCCGGATTCTGACGCCCCGGGCTGCCCGCGCCGCATTCCCTTTTATCCCGCTCACACCCGCGCGAGATGAGCAGAAGCCGCCTGTAAATTAGCGACGTGACTGACAACCCCGCGCCCGTCGAGCCCACCCGCATCCCTCGCGCCCAGGCCGACGCGGCCACCGCCTCGACCGGCACCGCCCCCGCCTCGACCGGCACCGCCACCGCCTCGACCCGCACCACCCCTGCGCCGGCCACCCCGGGCCCCACCCCCGTCACTCAGCCCCCGGCGGCAGCGAACCAGGTGTCAGTGGTCCTGGCCGTCGTGATGCTGGCGATGGTCGGTCAGTCCATCCTGGGTCCCGTGGTGGCCCCGCTCGCCCGGGCCGTGGACCTGCAGGAGTGGCAGATCGGCCTGACGATCTCAGCCGCCGCCCTCATGGTGGTCACCACGGCGCAGTTCTGGGGCCGCCGCTCGCAGGCGTGGGGCCGGCGCGTGGTGCTGCGCTTGGCGGTGGTCGGCGCGTTCTTCGCCTCCACCGGCTTCGCGCTCGCGGCCAACGCGGGCATGGCCGGCGCGGTGGGCGTGACCACCCTATTCATCCTCTTCTTGGCGCTGCGCGGCGTGGGCTTCGGGGCATTCCTGTCCGCCCTGGTGCCCACGGCGCAGGCCTACATCGTGGACGTCACCAGTCCGGGCCCGGAGCGCGTGAAGGGCCTGGCCGGCCTGGGCGCGGTGCAGGGCAGCTCGATGGTGGTTGGCGCGCTGATCGGTGGCGTGCTGGCGGGCACGATGGGCCTGCGTGCCCCGCTGTTCGCCCTGCCGGTGATGCTGGTGGTGGGCTTCCTGCTCACCCAATTCGTGCTGCGCCCAGAGCCTCGCCACGAGCTGGTGGCCACGCCCAAGCGGGTCTCGTGGCGCGACGAGCGCGTCTTCCCCTTCCTGGCCGCCGGTTTCGGCATGTTCACGGGCCTGGGCTTCATCCAGCTCATCTCGGGCTTCATTGTGCAAGACCGCCTGCACGTGGCCGGCGACGTCGCCTCCATGTACACCGGCGGCGTCCTGCTGGCGGCCGGCCTGGGGATCGTGGCGGCGCAGATGGTGGTGGTGCCGCGCTCCGGCTGGACCCCGCCGCAGCTGCTGCGCAACGGATTGAGCATCGCCCTGGTGGGCATGGTGAGCTACCTGCCCGACTGGGGCCTGACCGGCCTGGTGGTCAGCTCTGTGCTGATGGGTTTCGGCATGGGCATCGCGATGCCCGGCTACAGTTCCGGCCCGACGATGCTGGTGCGCCGCGACGAGCAGGGCGGCCTGGCCGGCCTGGTGAGCGCCACCAACGGGCTTACCTTCGTGATCTCCCCGGCGCTGTCCACCTCCCTGTACGGCCTGTGGCGCCCGCTGCCGCTGATCGTCGGCGCGGTGGTACTGGCCGCCTCGCTCGCCCTGGTGGTCTTCCACCCGCGCATCCGCTCCTTCCGGCCGGTTTTGACCGACTAGTTGGCCGACGCTGCCGCGCCCGCGCCCCTCACCACCCGGCCGCTGCGTGCGGGGCCGGCAAGAAGGGCGGTGCGTGGCTGGGGGCTAGCGGCGGGAGCGTCGGACCCTAATGGTCTCCCCGCGCTTTGGTACCACGGCCACCCGGCCTAGTTCGCTGCCCAGCCGGTCGGCCAGGGCGGTGGCGGACTCCTGCTCGCCGTGGACGCAAAAGACCTGCTGGGGCGGCGGCTGCAGGGCGGCTACCCAGTCCACCAGCTCGGAGCCGTCGGCGTGCACGGAGAACTCCTCATCGCGCACCACCTCGGCCAGCACGGCGACGTAGGCGCCGTGCATCTTCAGCTGCCGCGCCCCCTCCGCCAGCGCCCACCCGCGCGTGCCCACCGCCTGGTAGCCGGTCAGGACCACGCAGTTGCGCTCGTCGGGCAGCATGTGCTCCAGGTGGTGCAGCACGCGCCCGCCCGTGGCCATCCCGGAGGCCGAGATGACGATGCAGGGCTTGTCCGGGCGGTTGAGACGCTCGGACTCCTCCGGGGTGCGCACCTCGCGCAGGTCCAGCTCCGGCAGGCGCAGCCCGCGCGCCTCCGCGCACAGCTCGTCGGCGTAGGCCGAATCCTGGTAGACGCGCAGCGAGGCCAGGGCCATGGGGGAGTCCACGAACACCGGCACCGCCGGGATACGGCCCTCGTTTTGCAGGTCCGCCAGGGTGCGCAGCACCACCTCGGTGCGGTCCACCGCGAACGCCGGGATCAACACGGTGCCGCCGCGCTGGATGGTGCGCCGGATCGCGTCGGCCAGGCGCTCGTGGGGTGGGTCCTCGCTCTCGAAATGCTCGCGGTCCCCGTAGGTCGATTCGATCAGGACCACGTCAGCGCCCGGCGGGATCTGCCGGGGCCTGAGCACCGGGTGGGTGGGCCGGCCCAGGTCCCCGGAAAACAGGACGGTCCCGGAGGGCGTGGTGACGTGGATGGAGGCCGAGCCCAGGATGTGCCCGGCGGGAATCCACCGCGCGGTCATTCCCCGGCCCAGGTCCAGCGGTGTATCGAAGTCGACCGGCTTAAGCAGCGGCAGGGTGCGGGCCACGTCCTGGGAGTCGTAGAGCGGCTGGGGGCGGGCGTGCTTGGAGTAGCCGCGCGTGCGCGCCAGCTCCGCGTCGCGCTCCTGGATGTAGGAGGCGTCCCGCAGCACGATCGCGGTCAGCTCCAGCGTGGCCGGCGTGCCCCAGATCCGCCCGGTAAAGCCCTGGCGCACCAGGCGCGGCAGCATGCCCGTGTGGTCCATGTGGGCGTGGGTGAGCAGCACGTCCGTGATTGCCTCGGGGGAGAAGGGGAACTCCGCCCAGTTGCGCAGGCGCAGGTTCTTCTCGCCCTGATACATGCCGCAGTCGATGAGGATCTGGCGTGGCTTGTCAGTCCCCGCGTCCACGGTCAGCAGGTGCTTGGATCCCGTGACCGTGCCGGCGGCCCCGATGAACGTCAACGTGGTGGCTCCCATGACACAAGTGTGCCCTGGGTCACTGCGGCGTGGGGTGGCTTTGGTGGCCCGGCGTTGCGCCAACGCCGCAGGGGCGGGGCTGCCGCCGGGATTTTCGTGGTGCTTGGTCCATTCGTTGCGCCAACGCCGCAGGGGCGGCGCGCCTCGCTACTCCAGGGCTGCCGGTATTGCCTGCGGCCGCCCTACTCCAGGGCCGCCTGGATCGCCTCGCTCACCGTGGGGTGGGTGAACGCGAAGCCGGAGTCCAGCAGGGCTCGCGGCCGCACGTTCGCGTCCGCCAGCAGCAGGGCGTCGGCAGCCTCCCGCCCCAGCGCCATGCGCAAGCCGAACGCCGGGGCCGGCAGCCAGAAGGGGCGGCGCAGCAGCCGGGCGACTGCGCGGCCAACGTCGTTCGCCGTGGCCGGGGTGGGGCCGCACAGGTTCACCGGGCCGGTCAGGCGGTGGTCGATCACGTGCAGGATCGCGCCGACCTCGTCGGCCAGGGAGATCCACGGCCACACCTGGCGCCCGCCGGCCAGCGGGCCGGCCAACCCCAGCCGGGTGATGGCGATGAGCGGGCGCAGGAAGGACTCGCGGTGCACCACGGGCGCGGTGCGCAGCAGTGCCACGTCGGTGCCCGGGGCGGCGGCGAGCGCCTGGGCCTCCCAGCGCTGGCACAGCCCGGCCAGGAAGGTAGCCCCGGGCGCGCCAGACTCCGTCAGCTCCGCCCCCGGCTGGCTGCCGTAGAAGCCGACCGCGGACGCGCTCACCAGCAGCGGCTGGCCCGCACCGCCCGCCGTACCGCCCGAGCCGTCCGCCGCACCGCCCGAGCCGCTCGCACCGTCCGCCGTACTGGCCGCCGTACCGCCCGGCAGCTCGGCGAGTGCCCGCACCACGGTGCGCACAGGGGCCAGCCGGGAGGCCACCAGCTCGCGCCGGTACTTGGCGGTCCACGGCAGGCGGGCGATGCTGGCGCCGTTGAGCACCACCACCGCGTCCGCGCCGGCCAGCACCCCCGCATCCAGCACGCCCCTAGAAGGCTCCCACCTGGCCTCGAACGGTCCGCGCGGCTCGCGCCGCACCAGGCAGGTCACGGCGTCGCCGCGCCCGCGCAGGGCGGCCACCAGCTCGCCGCCGATCAGCCCGGAGGCCCCGGCCACCACGATCCTCTTGCTCACGTTCGCTCCCACGGCTCTGGGCCTCCCTCGATGACGCTAAAGAGCGGATGGGCGCTCGGGCTAGCAGCCTCCCAGCGCTCGCGGTCTGCGGGGGAGCGCTGGGCCAGCTTGGCGCCCAGGTGGGCCCACTCGTAGTCCAGCTGCCCCCTGGTCACCGGGATCGGTGCCACCCGCGCGCCCGGGTGGATGATCTTGGAGGCGTCGAAGCGGTAGCCGCGCGCGCTGGCCTCCGCGTGCAGGGCGCTCAGGAACGCCCCCATCGCCTCCAGCGGCGCCTCCGCCCGGCGGAAGCGCTCCAGCTGCGGGTGGTGCTGGTAGCCCTTCGTCTTGCCGGCCAGCACCGCCTGCGCCAGCAGCGCCTCGCGCCACCCGGCCACCAGCCCGGCCCGATCCAGATGGGCGGGGTGCAGGGACCACAGCCGCATCTACTTACCCCCGGAGCTCTGCCGCTTGGACGACGCTCCGCCCGTCGCCCTCTTGGAGCCGCCCGCCGCCCCACCGGCCGGGTCGCCGGCCTCCGACCCGGCCAGGCGCGCGCTGGCGCCGACGGGAGCAGGGGGGCGTGGGCGCGGCAGCGTCGTGCATCAACTTAGATGGCCACCAGATGCGCGGCCCGATGTCCAGGCCGAGGGCCGGCACCAGCAAGGTGCGCACCACGAAGGTGTCCAGCAGCACGCCGAAGGCCACGATGAAAGCCAACTGCGCCAGGAACAGGATCGGGATGACGAACAGGGCGGCAAACGTGGCCGCCAGCACCAGACCGGCGGAGGTGATGACCCCGCCGGTGATGGCCAGGCCGCGCGTGATGCCGGCGCGGGTGCCGTGCTGCAGGGTTTCCTCGCGCACGCGGGCCATCAGGAAGATGTTGTAGTCGATGCCCAGCGCCACCAGGAACACGAAGCCGAACAGCGGCACGGAGGCGTCCGCGCCCGGGAAGTCCAGCAGGTAGTTGAAGATCCACGCGGAGATGCCCATCGCGGTGGCGAAGGACAGGGCGGTGGTGGCGATCAGGACGATCGGGGCCAGCACCGAGCGCAGCAGCAGGATCAGGATCACCCAGATCACGAACAGCACCACTGGCAGGATCAGGTTGCGGTCGTGGATGGAGGCGGCCGTGGTGTCCACGGCGGTAGCGGTCACGCCGCCCACCAGCGCGCCGGGGACCTCGCGGTGCAGCGTGGTGCGTAGGTCGTCGATGGTGGCCGCCGCCGCGTCGGAGTCCGGGGCGTCGGTGAGCGTGGCCTGCAACAGCACGTCCCCGCCCGCGACCGTGGGGGTGGCCGGCGGGGTGCCGGGCGGGCCCAGCGGCACGATGCCCTCGGAGGTGATCGGGGCGGCCCCGGCCGGGGAGTCGGCGCTGACCACGGAGATTCCCTCGATGCCGGAGAAGGACTCCAGGATCAGCACGGCGGTCTCCAGCTCTGCCTGCGGCACGATGACCTGGGCCGGGCTGCCGGAGCCGCCGGGGAAGTGCTTGCCCAGCGCCACCTGGCCGTCGCGGGCCTGGGAGGTGCCCAGCACTAGCTCGGACTGCGGCACGCCGCCCACCTTCAGCTGAGGCACGCCCAGCGCGCCGATCAGTAGCACCACGGTGGTGACCACCCAGATGGTGCGCGGGCGGCGCTGCACCCAGCGGGCCAGGCGGGTCCACAGGCCGCCGGTGGGCATGCCGCCCTCGGCGGCCACCACCTCCGGTTCGAAGCGCGGGGCGCTGGGCCAGAACGCCACCCTGCCCAGCAGGTAGAGGGCCGCGGGCAGCATGGTCAGGGCCGCCAGCATGGCGAAGGCGATACCGATGGAGGCCACCGGCCCCAGCGCTGCGTTGGACTTCAGGTCGCTCAGCAGCAGGCACATCAGGCCGGCGATGACCGTGGAACCGGAGGCCAGGATCGGCTCCACGGATCCCTTCCAGGCGGCGCGCGTGGCCTGCCACTTGTCGCGGGTCACCCGCAGCTCCTCGCGGTAGCGCGAGACGTAGAGCAGCGAGTAGTCGGTGGCCGCGCCGATGACCAGGATGAACAAGATTCCCTGCGTCTGGCCGTTGAGCAGCAGCACCTCCCACTTGGCCAGCCACCACACGGTCAGCAGCGCGGCGCACAGCGCGAACAGGCTGGTGGCCAGCACGGCGATGGGCAGCAGGAAGGAGCGGTAGACCAGCACCAGGATCACCAGCACCGCCACCAGGGCCACGATCAGCAGCAGCCCGTCGATGCCGCCGAACGCGGTGACCAGGTCTGAGGTGAAGCCGGCCGGGCCGGTGACGTAGACGGTGAAGCCGTCTGGGGCATCCTGGCGCAGCGTGGAGAGCAGGGCGGTGACGGAGTCGTTGATGTCCGCGCCCTCCTCGATGGCCATGAAGGCCTGCGCCGCCAGGGTGTCCTCTGAGACGAGCGCGGGGGAGTAGGCGTCGCTCACTCCCTCCACCTGCGCGGCCTTACCCAGCAGCTCCATCAGCTGGCCCTGGGTCTGCTTGTAGATGGGGGAGTCGGTGGTGAAGACGACGATGGCCGGGATGTCGTTGGAGCTGCGGAATTCGCCCAGGCGCTCTTGCACCTGCGTGGCCTCCGCCGACGACGGTAGGAACGCCGCCAGGCTGTTGGACGCCACCTCCCCCACGCGCCCGAAGTAGGGGCCGCCGATCGCGGCGACCGCCAGCCACGCCAGCAGCAGCACTACCGAGACGATGGCGCGGCCGGTGCTCTTGCTCCTGGTGGACGACGCTGCCTCCCGGCCGCCCCCACCAGCTGGCGTCCTGCGTGGGTCTGGGCGCCTGGCGGGCGCGGTGGAGGGGGAGCTGGACGAGGACCGGGGAGAGCTCATGCCTGCGTTCCGTTTCAATCGGGCGAGACCAGGGCGCGGCTAGGTGGCCGGGCCGGCACTCGCTAACTGGCAACATTCTGGCAGCGTGTCAGCTTCGCAACAATCGGATGCGACGGCTTGGGGCGAACTGTCGTCAAGCCGCCTGTTGCCCAGGCGGCGCGGGGGCAAGCCGGGTCAAGCTGAGTCAAGCCGGGGCACGCCCGCGGGCTAGGCCGAAGTCGGGCGGGGCGCGGCACCTATGACAAATGTCAGTGCTGGCCGCGCTACGCCTGCCACTTCTGGCGTCGCGCCGGCCGGGCCACACTGGTGGCATGGAAGATTCCCGCATTCCCACCGCAATCGAGGTCGCCGCCGTCACCAAGCGATTTGGTGCCACCACCGCCGTGGACGACGTCTCCGTGTCCGTGCCCTCCGGCCAGATCCTGGCCCTGCTGGGCAAGAACGGCGCAGGCAAGACCACGCTGATCGACATGATCCTGGGGCTCCAGGCCCCCGACTCCGGCCGGGTTTCCCTGTGGGGAGGCCCGCCGCGTCAGGCGATCAAGCGCTCGGCCGTGGGGGTGGTGCACCAGACGGGCGCGCTGCTGCTGGACCACACGGTGGGGCAGATGCTGCACCTGTTCGCCTCCACCCACGCCACCGCCCTGCCCCTGGAGCAGGTGCTGGCCGAGACGCACCTGACCGAGCTGCGCGGCAGGCGGATCGGCAAGCTCTCCGGCGGCGAGCAGCAGCGGGTGCGCCTGGCGTTGGCGCTGCTGCCGGACCCGCTGCTGCTGATCCTGGACGAGCCCACCGCCGGCATGGACGCCACGGCCCGCCGCGAGTTCTGGGACATGATGGCCACCCAGGCCGAGCGCGGTCGCACCATCGTGTTCGCCACGCACTACCTGGCCGAAGCCGAGCAGTTCGCCCAGCGCACAGTCATCATGAAGGACGGCGCGATCGTGGCCGACGCCCCCACCGACGAGCTGCGTCGCCTGTCCCGCCTGCGCACCCTGCGCGCCCTGGTGCCCGCCGCTCGGCGCGGGCAGACCGAGTCCGCCCTGGCCGGCTGCGGACTGGGCGGGGCCGATTTCGAGTGGCGCCTGGCCGACGTTCCTGCCGGCGAGGCGGAGCTGGTGGCGCGCTGCGCCCAGACCGACCAGGTGGCCCGCGCCCTGCTGGACCTGGACGGGGTACACGACCTGGAGATCACCTCCCCGTCCCTGGAGGACGCCTTCGCCCGCCTGACCTCCTGACCGCTGCCCCATCAGAACCGCTCCACCCTCACCTCTCCTCGGAAGAAACAGAGAAATGATCAGCACCGCCTCGAACCCAACCAGCCCCGCCACCATCCCAGACCTGCGCTCGCGCCCGCTCACCCCGGGTTGGCGCGGAATCGGCTGGGTGTTTTGGTACAGCTTCGTCAAGCTGGTGACCAATCCCTACTCCGTCGGTTTCGCCGTGCTCATGCCCACCTTCATGTACCTCATGTTCGGCGCCGGCCAGGCCTACTCCCAGCAGTGGACGGTCAACTCAAACGTGGCCGCAGTGGTGCTGGTGAACATGGCCCTGTACGGCACCATCATGACCACCTCCTCGATGGGCTCGGTGGTGGCGCTGGAGCGCACCAGCGGCATCTCCCGGCTCTACGCCATGACCCCGCTGAGCTCGATGGGCGCCATCCTGGCCCGCATCGGCGCGGCCATGCTCACCGCGGCCGTCGTGACCGGGATCGTCTTCACGGTGGGAGCCCTGACCGGGGCACGCATGTACGCCGGCGCCTGGGTGCAGGCCGCCCTCCTCATCGTCGCCCTCTCCGCCCTGCCCGCCGCCGTGGGCCTGGCCTGCGCCTTCCTGGTGCGCAGCGACGGCGCCTTCGCCCTCACCAGCGGCATCACCGTGGTGGGCTCCTTCGCGGCCGGGCTGTTCATCCCACTGTCCCAGATGGGCTCCTTCTGGGCCGCCGTGGCCCCCTGGACCCCGTTCTACGGCATGACCAACATCGTCCAGCTCTCCTCCTACGGCTGGGCGGCCTTCAAGTGGAGCTGGCTGCTCAACTACCTGGCCTGGACCGTGCTGTTCGCGCTCGCGGCAGCGTGGGGCAACCACCGCAACACCGGGCGTTAACGCCCAGAGGGCGGCGGGCGGAGCGTCGGACACCCGCAGGCCACCGCGAGGGCGGCAACCGGGTCAGGCGGCGGGCGCGGCGTTGGACAATGCGGACAACCGCGCCGTCGGGCGGGCAAACTAGCAACAAACGGCGAGGAGGAAGACGGTGAAGCAAGCTGAGGCGGGTGCACGCTTCTGGGGCGTGCCGCTGGAGCGGTGGACGGCGCTGAAGTGGTCCTCGCCGTCCCTGCTCTTCATGGGCTTCGGCTTCCACGCCGCCTTCGGCTACGGCCTGACCACCCTGGAGGGCGCCGTCTACTTCGCGGGAATGGTGGCCATGCTGGTCACCTACGTGGCCTCCTGGCTCATCAACGACCCCGCCCCGCGCACCACCGCCGGCTGGCGCGCATTCCTGCTCACCACCGCGCTCATGGCGCTCTTGCAGGTGGGGCTGGCGGGGTGGTCGGCGAGCAACGGCGGCGCGGGCATGCTCTTCATGCTCTGCTACGTGGCCGCCCAGGTGGCTCTCCAGTCCCCGCGCCGCTGGGTGTGGCCCGGCGTGGTGGCCGTGCTGGTGCTAGCCCTGGCCGAATACTGGCTCTTCCCGCTGGAGACGGTGTTCGCGCTCATGGTCATCGGCGTCACCCTGGCCTCCTGCCTGTTCTCCCGCTACGCCGTGGAGGCCGAATACCGCAAGGAACTCGAGGCCGCCCAGGCCCTGGAGATCGCCCAGGAGCGCGAGCGCAACCGCATGAGCGCCGACCTGCACGACATCCTGGGCCACACCCTCACCGGCATCACCATCAAGGCAGACCTGGCCGGGCGCCTCCTGGACGCCGGCCGCGCGGAGGAGGCCCGCGCCCACATCGACGAGCTCACCGAACTCTCCCGCACCGCCCTGACCGAAATCCGCCAGGTAGTCAGCGCCAACCGAGTGCTGCTGCCGGAGGCGGAACTCGACAGCGCCCGCCGGCTGATAGAGGGCGCCGGGGCCAGCTTCGAGGCCACCGTGGAGGGCCTGCCCGCCCCGGGAGTCGATTCCACCCTGGTGGCCCACACCATCCGCGAGGCCGCCACCAACGCCGTACGCCACTCCGTGTGCTCCTACGTCAAGGTCAGGGTGCACCCCGCCGGCGTTACCGTGGTGAACGACGTCGCCGCCCGCCTGCCCCTATTTCGGGCCACCGGCGCTGCAGACAAGAGCGCGGGCACCGGGCTGAGCGGGCTGCGCGCCCGCGTGGGGGAGCGCGGGCACCTCACCTGGGGGCAGCGCGACGGGCAATGGAAGGTAGAACTGGAGCTGAACCATGAGTGAACCCATCCGCCTGCTGGTAGCGGACGACCAGTCCATGGTGCGCGGCGCCATCGCCACCCTGCTGAGCCTGGAAGCCGACCTGGAGGTGGTGGGCCAGGCCGGGGACGGGCGCCAGGCGCTCGCTGCGTTGGCGGAGCTGGCCGCCCGGTCCGGGCGGCCCGGGGCGCCGGTGGACGTGGTGCTCATGGACGTGGAGATGCCCGGCGGGGACGGGATCACCGCCTGCGCGCAGATCCGCCAGCGCTATCCCGGCACGCGCGTGCTCATGCTGACCACCTTCGGGCGGCCCGGCTACGTGCAGCGCTCCCTGGACGCCGGGGCCGCCGGGTTTGTGGTGAAGGACGCCCCCTCGGAGCAGCTGGCCGAGGCCGTGCGGCGGGTCCATGCCGGCCTGCGCGTGATCGACCCGAGCCTGGCCGTGGAGACCCTCTCGCGCGGCACCTCGCCCCTCACCGAGCGGGAGGAGGAGGTGCTGCGCGCGGTGGCCGAGGGCGGCACGATCGCGGACGTGGCCGCCCAGCTCGGGGTCGGCCAGGGCACCGTGCGCAACCACGTCAGTGCGGCCATGCTGAAAACGCACGCCCGCACCCGGGCCGAGGCCGCCCGCATCGCCACCGAGGCCGGCTGGCTCTAGGGCGGGAAGACGGCAGAGACGGGCGCGGCGCCGCTAGCGCGCGGCGTTGGCCGCCTCCAGCAGCTCCACGCTCCGGGTGGCAGAGGTGGCGCACTCGGTGCGAACCCGGGCGGCCACCTCGGCGCAGCGGGCGCGCAGGGCAGCGTCGTCCACCATCTCCCGCAGCTCCTCGGCAAGGGCCTCGGCGTGGTAGAAGCGCGGCAGCAACTCGCGGGCCACGCCCAGGCGGACGGCGGACTCGGAATTGTCGAACTGGTCGTAGCCCACCGGGCGGATCAGCTGCGGCACGCCCGCGCGCAACGCCTGCGCCATCGTGCCGATCCCGCCGTGGTGCACAAACACCGCCGCCCGGCTCATCAGCACCGAGTAGGGGGCGTAGCGCACCGTGATCACGTTCTCGGGCAGGTTGGCCGGCACCAGCTCCGGGTACTGGCACATCAGGATGCCGCGCAGGCCCGTGCGCCGGCACGCCTCCACCGACTCCGCGAAGAACGGGCGCGCCTTCATGTTGGGTGTGCCGGCCGTAAACACCACTGGCGCAGGCCCGGCCGCCAGGAACTCCTCCACCTCGGCGGGCAGGGACTTGCCGCCCTGCTCGTCGTTCAGCACGAAGCTGGTCTGCACCAACTGGGCCGGCCAATCCGGGGCGTGGGAGAACCACTCGGGGAACAAACCCAACATCATGTGAGCCTGGTTGTGCCAAGCCATCACCCCTCCACGAATCGGGGCCAGCCCGTAGGAGGAGCGAATCTGGTTCAACGGGTGAGTGAAGTGGCGCTTGAAGAACATGCGGTCCGCGCCCCGCCAGATCAGTCGGTTGACCCGCCGGGAACGGATCAGCTTGCGGCCCAGGTCCAGCTGCGTGGCGTAGCGCGGCGGCTGCGCAAAGGAACCGATGGAGGCCGCCGCCAGGTGCAGCGTCACGTCCAGCGTGTCCGTGATCTCCGCCAGCACCCGGTGGGCCGGCATGAACAGGCCCCCCAGGGCAAGGGTGTCACCGGGCACCACGTCCGCCCGCATCGCCTCCACGAACGGGCCCACGCCTTCCACCTGGCGCTCCAGGGCCACCTTCAAGGACTGCAGCGGATTGGTCTTTTGCACCTCGCGCACAACCGAGTCGTAGACCTCGTCGGAAGAAAGCGGCACGTAGCGGGCGCCAGTGGACTGCGCCCACTCCTGGAACTTCGGAAAGCCGTAGACCACCACCTCGTGGCCGCGCGCCACCGCCTCCTTCGCGATCGCCAGATAAGGCAGCATGTCGCCGTAACTACCCATGGGGCTAAGCAAGAGTCGCATAGATATAGCCTCTCCTTCCGGGTCAATTGTGGCCCACCGTTCCGGCGGGGACATCCGCCACAAGGCCTAGCTGTGGGTGGGCGCCCAGGCGTCGGCGAGGGGACATGTATTCTGTAGCCTGCCCCGCAAGGGCAGCGGCCTAAACGCCGCATGAACGGGCTGTGGCGCAGGTGGTAGCGCGTCCGCTTTGGGAGCGGAAGGCCGCGAGTTCGAGTCTCGCCAGCCCGACCAGCCGAGTAGGTGGGCGGTGAACCCGCCACCGGCCCAGGTGGGCGGTGAACCCGCCACCGGCCCAGGTGGGCGGTGACAACCACGGTGGCCCCGGCGGTGTTGCCGGCCAACTCCCCGCCTACGGCGAAAACCACAGTTCTAGCGGTACAGGCGCATGCCTCCAGCCCCTAGACTGGTCAAGTTGACCTGGGCGCATTGCCCGTAAAGTCCCCAGTCATTGGAGAACCAGAAGTGAAGTCCGAAATCGAGAAGCTCTCTTCCACGCGCGTCAAGCTGACGGTGACCGTTCCGGAGGCCGAGCTGGCCCCGCACCTGAAGGCCGCCTACGCGGAGATCAGCTCCCAGATCTCGGTGCCCGGCTTCCGCAAGGGCAAGGTGCCCACCCGCATCGTGGACCAGCGCGTGGGCCGCGGCTACGTGATCCAGGAGGCCGTCAACGCCGCCCTGCCGGAGGCCTACGACGCCGCCGTGGTGGAGAACGAGCTCTTCCCGATGTCCCGCCCCGAGGTTGAGGTCACCTCCGTCCCCGGCGTCGAGGACAGCACCGACCTGGTGTTCACCGCCGAGCTGGACGTGCGCCCCGAGATCGAGCTGCCCGAGCTGGGCGACATCGAGGTCACCGTCGACGCCGTCAAGGTGGACGACGAGGCCGTGGAGAACGAGCTCACCGAGCTGCGCAAGCGCTTCGGCTCCCTCAAGCCCGTCAAGCGCAAGGCCAAGAAGGGCGACTTCGTTGAGATCGACCTGAAGGCCGTGATCGACGGCGAGACCATCGACGAGGTTGCCGGCACCTCCTACGAGATCGGCTCCGGCGCCCTGCTGGAGGGCCTGGACAAGGCCGTCACCGGCATCAAGGCCGAGGAGTCCGTCACCTTCACCACCAAGCTGGCCGGTGGCGAGCACGCTGGTGAGGAGGCAGAGGTCACCGTCACCGCCCAGAGCGTCAAGCAGCGCGACCTGCCGGAGGCGGACGACGACTTCGCCCAGCTGGCCTCCGAGTTCGACACCATCGCCGAGCTGCGCGAGAACCTGGCCGAGGTCGCCAAGGAGCGCGCCGCCTCCCTGCAGGCCATCTCCGCCCGCGACAAGCTGATCGAGACCCTGGTGGAGCGCGTCGAGTTCGACCTGCCGGCCGCCCCGGTCGAGGAGGAGCTGGCCCGCGTGCTGGAGCGCGAGGGCAAGGCCGACGACAAGAAGCGCGCCAAGGAGGCCCGCAAGGACATCGAGTCCGCCCTGCGTGTGCAGATCCTGCTGGACGTGCTGGCTGAGAAGCGCGACGTCCAGGTGGAGCAGGGCGAGCTGATCGAGTTCCTGCTGCAGACCGCCCAGACCTACCGCGTCGACCCGCGCGAGTTCATCTCCGGTGCCGACCGCGCCGGCCAGATCCCGGCCTTCGCCTCCGAGGTGCGCCGCAACAAGGCCATCGCCCTGTCCCTGCGCGACGTCAAGGTGAAGGACTCCGAGGGTGGCGACGTTGACCTGACCAAGTTCGTTGGCTCCGACGAGGCCGACGCCCAGGCCCAGGTCGAGGCCCTGGCCGCCCAGGCCGCCGCCATGGTGGAGAACGGCGAGGACGGCGGCGTTGACGCCGAGATCGAGCGCCTGGCCGCCCAGGCCGCTGCGGACATCGAGGCCGGCGACGTCGAGGACGCCGAGGCCGAGCAGGCCTGAGCCTGAGTCCTGTAGGCAAGGGGCGGGGTCGACCGGATGGTCGGCCCCGCCCCTGCTTCGTGCCCGACTAGGCGGGGAAACGCGGCGGGGCAAGGCATGCTGGGCGCCGCCGCTGGACGGGGCGTGGGGCGCGCTGCGGCGGGCGCTCTAGGGGAGGCGGGGCGGCAACGTCGTCCAAACGGGGCCCAAGGCGCGGGCCATGCGCCTACCGCGAAACCGGGCCGGTGGAAGGGGCCGTTGCCCGGCGGAGGCGATAACCTCAGTGAAGCGAAAGGGGTTTGAATATGAATATGCCCGTGGCAGAAGCCCGGACCGGGGGCTTGGCCCTGAACGACCACATCTACAACCGCCTGCTCAAGGAGCGCATCATCTGGCTCGGCTCCGAGGTGCGCGACGAGAACGCCAACGCCATCTGCGCCCAGATGCTGCTGCTGGCGGCGGAGGACCCCACGCGGGACATCTACCTGTACATCAACTCCCCGGGCGGCTCCATCACCGCCGGCATGGCCATCTACGACACCATGCAGTACGTCACTCCGGACGTGGCCACCGTCGCCACCGGCATGGCGGCCTCCATGGGCCAGTTCCTGCTCTCCTCCGGCGCCCCCGGCAAGCGCTTTGCCACCCCGCACGCCCGCGTCATGATGCACCAGCCCTCCGGTGGCATCGGCGGCACGGCCACCGACATCCGCATCAACGCCCAGCTGATCCTCCACATGAAGCGCGTCCTGGCCGAGCTCACCGCCGCCCAGACCGGCAAGACCGTGGAGCAGATCAACTCCGACGCCGACCGCGACCGCTGGTTCACCGCCCAGGAGGCGCTGGAGTACGGCTTCATCGACCACGTGGTTTCCTCCTCTGCCGCCGTGCAGAGCGCGGGCCAGCAGCACTGATCCAGGAAGGAAACTGTTATGACCACTCCGTTCATGGGTCTGGCCGGCGCGCAGGCCGCCGGGATTGCTCTGCCCCCGCGTTCCCGCTACGTGGTGCCGCAGTTCGAGGAGCGCACCGCCTACGGGCACAAGCGCCAGGACCCCTACGCCAAGCTGTTCGAGGACCGCATCATCTTCCTGGGCGTCCAGGTGGACGACACCAGCGCCGACGACGTCATGGCCCAGCTGCTCGTGCTGGAGTCCATGGACCCCGACGGCCTGATCACCATGTACATCAACTCCCCGGGCGGTTCCTTCACGGCGCTGACCGCGATCTACGACACGATGCAGTACATCAAGCCGCAGATCCAGACCGTGTGCCTGGGCCAGGCCGCCTCCGCTGCCGCGGTGTTGCTGGCCGCCGGTTCGCCCGGTAAGCGCCTGGCTCTGCCCAACGCGCGCGTGATGATCCACCAGCCCTCCATGGAGGGCGGCGGCTACGCGCAGGCCTCCGACATCGAGATCCAGGCCAACGAGGTGCTGCGCATGCGCGAGTGGCTGGAGGAGACCATCGCCGCCCACACCGGGCAGGACGTGGAGCGCGTGCGCCAGGACATCGAGCGCGACAAGATCCTCACCGCCGAGCAGGCGCGCGAGTACGGCCTGGTGGACCAGGTGCTGACCTCCCGCAAGTCCCCGACGCGGGTGAACTGACGCGATCGCGCGCGGGGCCGGGCTGAGGCCCGGCGGCGCGAGCGAATAGCGTGAGTGGTGTGGGCCGGGTTCTGCGGGAGTCCGGCCCACGCCCGTGTTTGGGGCGCGGATAGACGACGCTCCGCCGGCCGCCGGGCGCAAGCCGGCGGGCGTGAGTTGCGGCGAGTTCCCGGTGGACGACGCTCCGCCGGCCGCTCCGCGCACGCCGGCGGGCCGCGCTGCGGCGAGTTCCCGGGCGCAATCGGCCCCAAGGGGATAGGCTGGCGCAAGTTGTGTCATGCCAGTTCAGGAGGGACCACGATGGCGCGCACCCCAGAGGGCGTGGATCTGCTCAAGTGCTCGTTTTGTGGCAAGAGTCAGAAGCAGGTCGTGAAGCTGATTGCTGGCCCCTCTGTTTACATCTGCGACGAGTGCATCGAGCTGTGCAACGAGATCATGGAAGAGGAGCGCGCCGCCAAGGCCGGGCCGGAGGAGATCGACCTGCCCAAGCCGCGCGAGATCTTTGAGATCCTGCAGGCGCACGTGATCGGGCAGGAGTCTGCCAAGCGGGCGCTGGCGATCGCGGTCTACAACCACTACAAGCGCGTCAAGGTGCGCGAGACGATGGGCGTGGGCGGCTCCGAGGTGGAGATCGCCAAGTCCAACATCCTGCTGCTGGGCCCCACCGGCACGGGCAAGACCCACCTGGCGCGCTCGCTGGCGCGGCTGCTGGACGTGCCCTTCGTGATCGTGGACGCCACCGCGCTGACCGAGGCCGGCTACGTGGGCGAGGACGTGGAGAACATCCTGGTCAAGCTGATCCAGGCGGCCGACGGGGACGTGGAGCGCGCCCAGCGCGGCATCATCTACGTGGACGAGATCGACAAGATCTCCCGCAAGAGCGAAAACCCCTCCATCACGCGCGACGTCTCCGGTGAGGGCGTGCAGCAGGCGCTGCTGAAGATCATCGAGGGCACGGTGGCCTCCGTACCGCCCACGGGTGGGCGCAAGCACCCCCACCAGGAGTTCATGCAGATCGACACCAGCGACATCCTGTTCATCGCGGCCGGCGCGTTCGCGGGACTGGACGAGATCGTCAAGCACCGCCTGGGTCACCGCTCCACCGGATTCGGCTCCGACCTGAAAAGCAAGGAAGAGATGGGCGACCTCTTTGCGCAGGTCACCCCGGAGGACCTGCACAAGTTCGGCCTGATCCCCGAGTTCATCGGGCGCCTGCCGGTGCTGGCCACCGTGGCGGAGCTGGACACCAACGACCTGGTGCGCGTGCTGACCGAGCCGAAGAACGCCCTGGTGGAGCAGTACAAGTACATGTTCTCCATCGACGGGGTGGAGCTGACGTTCGACGATGACGCCATCCGCGCGATCGCGGAGAGAGCGCAGGAGCTGGGCACGGGCGCGCGCGGCCTGGCGTCCATCATGGAAAAGACCCTGGCGGGCGCGATGTTCGATGTGCCAAGCTTCCCTGACGTGACCAAGGTGGTCATCACCCGCGAGGTCGTTGAGGGCGGCGCGCAGCCGCTGCTGGTGCGCGAGGGCGAGGCCCGCCGCGCCTGATCGGGCGGTAAGTCGCGGGCGGTAGGCGCCGGCGGCGTGTGCGCGGCGTGGGTGCCGGGTGTGGGCCGTGCGGCGCCGACGCCGTGGTGTAGGCCGTTCGGTGCGGGCCGCGCGGTGTTTGAAGCAGAGGGGGAGAAGTGGCTGGTTTGGTTGAACCACAGGGCGAGCACGCCGAGCAGGGCGGTGCCGGCGCTATCCCCGCCGAGCTGGCGGAGGCCAGGCGCGCGATCGACAACATCGACGCCGCGCTGATCCACATCCTGGCCGAGCGCTTCCGCTACACGCAGCGCGTAGGTTACATCAAGGCGACGGCGGGCCTGCCGCCGTCGGACCCGGCGCGGGAGGCCGTGCAGGTGGAGCGGCTGCGCAGGCTGGCCACGGAGGCGGGGCTGGACCCGGTGTTCGCGGCAAAGTTCCTGGCCTTCGTGGTTGCCGAGGTGATCCACCACCACGAGCGCATCCGCGAGGAGCACGCCGCGGGCGGCGAGGCCGGGGACGACGTTGCCGCGCCTACGGGCAGCGCAGAAACCGACGGGACTGAGCGGTAGTGGAATTCCTGGGTGTCTCTGGCACGGAGTTTGCGTTCCTGGCGCTGGTGGCGCTGGTGATCTTCGGGCCCACGGGGATGCCGAAGGTGGCCAGGGGGGTCCTGCGCGGTTGGGGCAAGGTAGCGGCGTTGCGAGCTCAGATGGCCACGGCGGCTGCGAGCCTGCAGCAACAGGCGGTTGGTGACCCGCTGGTGGCCCAGTTGCGGGCCGAGGCCGCCCAAGCCCGGGCGGAGCTAGAACGTGTGACTGCGCTTGGCGCCGGCGCAGCCGGCGGGGGAGCGGCAAGCACCGGTGGGGCAGCCACGGCGAGCGGCGGGGCCGGCAGGGCCGGGGCTTACGCGCGGGAGATCGAAACGCTGGTGGCGCCGGTGCAGGAGGTCGCGCGCAGCGTGGCCGCCGACCTGGGCAAGCTCCCCGACTAGCGGTTCGCGCGGACTCTGCGGGCGCGGCAAAGGAGCCTCGGTACCCGCGCTATGCGCTAGCTGGGAGTCTTGCGCTGCGCGCCCCGCCTGGTGCGCTGACGCCAGCGTCGAATCGGACGCCACTCGCGCAGCGCGCACACCCCCACGGCCGCGTAGTACAGGGCGATGAGGGCGGCTCCCTGCAGGATCATCGACCAGAGATCCGGCAGCGGGTTAGTTATTGCCGCGAAGGTGTATGCGGCCAGGACTGCCCACCGCCACGCCCCCACCAGGCGCCGTACCGTGACCAGTCCGAGCGCGTGCGCGCTCACCACCGCGACGGGGAACAGGAAGGAAATGCCGATCACCAAGGTGAGGATGGAGACGAAGCGCAGGTAGCTGTCGGCGTCCAGCAGGGCGCGGGCGCCCTCGGGCACCTGGGTGAGCAGGATCCCCACTGCGCGCGGGAGGAACCAGAGGGCGGCCCCAACGCCAGTCAGGAACAGTGCAGCAGAAGGCACCACGATCGCCGCCGCCACCTTCTTCTCCCGCTTGCGCAACGCGGGGGCCAGGAACAGCCAGCCTTGGGCCAGCCACCACGGGCTAGAGATGATCAGGCCAGCCCACATGGAGAAGCTCAACCGCACAGTGAAAGGCGCCAGCACGGTGCGGAAGTTGAGCCCGGCCTCCGGCAGCGCGTCGGTAACGAAGGAGAAGAGCCAACGGGTGGCCGGGGGGAAAAGGAACCAACCGCCCACGGCTCCCGCCAGCAGCCCGAGCGCCGCCAGCAGTAGGCGCTTGCGCAGTTCTAGCAGGTGGGCGGTCAGGCTGAGTAGCTGCGCGTCGTCGCCCCCGGCGGCCCGGTTGGGGGCAGCAGGGGGCGCGGCAGCTCGGGCGGCGGTGCTAGTAGCCACGGCGGGCGGCGATGCGTCCGGGGACGGTGGCGGCTACTGGGGCAGCGTCGTCCCGCCGCTGGGGGCGGAGAGCGGCGGGGTCGTGGGGGCCACCGCGGGAGGGGAGGCAGGGGCGGCGGGCTCTGTCAGGCCGGCAGGCGACGAACCGGGGCCCGGCTCGCCGGAAACGGCGGGCGCACCGGGGGAGGCCTGAGCGGCCATCGGCGCGGCGAGCGCACTAGGCGGCGCAGGCGTTGCGGTGGCCGGCGTACCGGCGCCGTTGGCGGGGTCGTCCTTGGTGAGCTCGCGCACCTCTTCCTTCAGGATTCGCGCGGATTTGCCCAGGTTGCGGGCCACCTCCGGCAGGCGGGGCGCGCCGAAGACGATCAGGACGATGACGATCAGGAGAATTACGTGTGAGGGTCGCAACTTAGCTCCGTTATCGAATGTTGGAGGTAGACGCACCTTGGCTTGGCAGGTTAGCCTAACCAGGCCCTTAAACCATAAGGACGGTGTTTCTAAAATGGAGTAGCGGTGCTATTTTACGCGAACTTCCTGATCGCACTGCGTGAAGGAGTGGAGGCCGCCCTCATCGTTGGCGTGGTTATCGCCTACCTAGTGAAGGTCGATCGACGCGAGCTGATCGGCAAGGTCTGGCTGGGTGTGGCCATCGCCGCCGCCATCCCGCTCGCCATGGGCGCCTACATGACCTGGGGCCCCTACACGCTGTCCTTCACCGCGCAGGAGGTGATCGGCGGGACGCTCTCGCTGGTCGCCGTCGCGATGGTGACCTGGATGATCCTGTGGATGGGCAAGAACTCCCGCAAGTTCGCCGCAGAGTTGCAGACCAAGACGGCCGCGGCCCTGGAGTCCGGTTCCCGTTGGGGAGTGGTCTGGATCGCGCTGATCGCGGTGGCCCGCGAGGGTATCGAGACCGCGGTGTTCGTGTGGGCCACGGTGAAGTCCAGCACGGAGACCTCCGTGGCCTCCCCGGCCCTGGGCGTGGTTGCCGGCCTGGCGGTGTCAGCGGTGATCGGCTGGCTGGTCTACACGGGCGCGGCGCGGATCAACCTGAAGGTTTTCTTCCGCGTCACCGGCCTGCTGCTGATCTTCGTGGCCGCCGGCATCGTCTCTTACGGCCTGGGCGACCTGCAGGAAGCCAACGTCATCTCCGGCTGGGGAGTGCCGGCCTACGACTTCTCCGCCTACGTCAACGGCTCCGTGTTCTCCTGGCTGGATTCGCGCTCCTGGTGGTGGGTGCTGTTAGAGGCCATGTTCAACCTGAACGCCGCCCCCACCCACCTGCAGGTGATTGGTTACCTGAGCTACCTGGCGATCGTGCTGCCCATCTTCCTGGTGGGCTCCGGCATGGTCACCCGCCGCGCAGTAAAGGACCCCTCCAAGTCCGACGCTGCCCTGCCCGCCGCCCCCACGGCCGGCCCCGCTGCCCCCGGCGCCACCTCCAAGACTTCCGCCGACGCCACCTCCAACGGCGCGGCCGAAGACGGCGCCCCTTCCGGCAACGCCACCGGCGCTGCCAACCAGACCCTGTCCGCCCCTCTTACCCCCGCCACGACCCCCGCCGAGCCGGCCGGCAGCCACGCCTCCAACGCTGCGCCCGCCGCCGATTCGGCCTGACCTCACTACGACACGCAAGTGTCAAAGCGGCCGGCGGCAACGTCGGCCATCCAACTCCAACTCAATAAGGAGAAAAATGCGCAACCTCACTCGCATTGGCGCGCTCAGCGCCGTCGCCGCACTGGCCCTGTCCGGGTGCGTCGCCAACGACCCCGCCGGCGGCTCCGGCAACGCCGCCTCCGGCTCCAACACCCTCACCGTTGAGATCACGGACGACGCCTGCAACGTCTCCGCCAACACCGCCCCCTCCGGTGTGACCAGCTTCAAGCTCACCAACAACGGCACCGTCCGCAACGAGTTCGAGATCCTGGCCTCCGACAAGCTGCGCATCGTGGGCGAGCGCGAGAACGTGGGCCCCGGCACCACCGTGGACTACACCATCACCCTGGAGCCGGGCACCTACTACACGGCCTGCAAGACCAACATGATCGGCAACCTGGTGGACGTGCGCGAGTTCACCGTCACCGACTCCGGCAAGACCATCGAGCTGGCCGCCGACGAGAAGGCCGCCGTGGAGGAGGCCGTCACCAACTACACCGCCTACGTGCGCGACCAGGCCGGCCAGCTGCTGACCGCCACCCAGGCGTTCGCCGACACCTACAAGGCCGGCGACTTCGACGCCGCCCGCGCCTCCTACGCGCCCACTCGCATGTACTACGAGCGCATCGAGCCGACCGCCGAGGCCTTCGGCGACATCGACCCGGCGCTGGACCTGCGCGAGGTGGACTGGCAGGCCATGGGCTCCGAGGGCGGCACCTGGCAGGGCTGGCACCCCATCGAGAAGGACCTGTGGCGCCCGGCCGGCTACGCGGGCCTGAACGAAGCCGAGCGCGCGGCCATGGCCGACCAGCTGGTGGCCGACACCCAGAAGCTCTACGACCTGGTCTACTCCGAGGACTTCTCCGTCAGCCTGGACGAGATCTCCAACGGCGCCATCACCCTGCTGGAAGAGGTCGCCACCACCAAGATCACCGGTGAGGAAGAGGCCTTCAGCCACACCGACCTGTGGGACTTCCAGGCCAACGTCGAGGGCGCCAAGGTGGCCTACGGCAACGTGCAGGCCCTGGCCAAGAAGAAGGACGCCGACCTGGCCAAGGACATCGAGGACCAGTTCGCCGCCCTGGAGGCCGAGCTGGCCAAGTACAAGGAAGGCGACGGTTACGTCTTCTACGACAAGGTGGACGAGGCCGCCCGCAAGGAGCTCTCTGACGCCGTCAACGCCCTGCGCCTGCCGCTGGCCAAGCTGACCGAGACGCTGCTGGGCTGAAGGGCGTAGCCGTGAACCAGGAGCTCAACTCCGAGCACGGCGCCGGGGCCACCCACGCGGGTGGCCCCGGCGCGGGGTGTCCGTTCCACGCGACGGGCAAACAGGGCGATGCGGCCGGCGCGAGCGCTGGCCACGAAGGCGGCGGGGCCGGCGGGAACGTCGGCCACGGCGGCAATCCTCACCTCGGTGGGCGCGACGCTGCGGCTGGCGGCGGTGAGGCCGGTAACGCCGGCGGGCTCACGCGGCGCCAATTCCTGGGCCTGGCCGGGTGGGGAGCGCTCACCCTTGGCCTGGCCGGGGGCGGATTCGCGCTGGGGCGCGGCGCAGGCACCGGCGGTGCGGCCGCCAGCGGGGGCGCGGCCGGGGACATCGGCCAGCTGCGCTACCCCTTCAGGGGCGTGCACCAGCAAGGCGTGCTCACCCCCGCGCAGCAACAGATGCACACGGCCGCGTTCGACCTGACCACGAAGGACCGCAAAAAGGTCATCCAGCTGCTGCAGGACTGGACCTTGGCCGCCGAACGCATGACGAACGGCGACCTGGTGGGGGACTACACCACCTCCCTGCACGGGCCGCCGGCTGACACCGGCGAGACCACCGACCTGGGCCCGGCCGGGCTCACCATCACATTCGGGGTGGGCGCCACACTGTTCGAGAAGGACGGGGTGGACCGGTACGGGCTGGCCGCAAAGATGCCCAAGGCGCTGCGCGACGGCATCCCGCCGATGGCAGCGGAGAAGATCGACCCGAAGCTGGGCGGCGGTGACCTGGTGATCCAGGCGTGCAGCGAGGACCCGATGGTCAACCTGCACGCGCTGCACAACCTCACCCGCATCGCCTTCGGGCGGGCCACCATGAGGTGGACGCAGCTGGGGTACGGCAGGACCTCGTCCACCTCCACGGCGCAAGCCACCCCGCGCAACCTGTTCGGCTTCAAGGACGGCACCGCCAACATCAAGGCCGAGGAAGCCAAGAGCGAGCTGGACTCCCACCTGTGGATCCAGCCCGGCGACGACCAGGGCGACTGGGCGGCCGGCGGCACCTACCTGTGCGCCCGCAAGATCAAGATGATGATGGAGGTGTGGGACGAGCTCTCGCTAGGCGAGCAGGAGCGGATCGTGGGTCGAGACAAGATCTACGGCGCGCCCCTGAGCGGCGGGGGAGAGTTCGACACGCCCGACTTCAAGGCCGAGGGGACCGAGCGGACCACCTCACCGGCCGGGCTGGCGATCGACCCGAACTCCCACGTGGCCCAGATGCACCCGGACAACAACGCCGGGGCGCGCATGCTGCGGCGCGGATACAACTACCTGGAAGGCGTGGACTACCTGGGTCGCCTGGACGCGGGCCTGTTCTTCATCGCATTCGTGCGCAACCCCGCCGAGAGCTTCATCCCGGTGCTCGCGCGCATGAAGGACGACCTGCTCACCGAGTACATCCAGCACCTGTCCTCTGCCGTCTACCTGGTCCTGCCCGGGCTGCGGGACGGCGAGGACTACCTGGGGCAAAAGCTCTTCGCTTAAGGCGGGGCATGGCCGGGGCCCGGCTGTGGCGGGGGCTGCGTTCGAAGGAACGCAGCCCCCGTTCGAGTTTTCGGGGGTGTGGGGCGCGGGAGGGGTGCGGGGTGCGGGTGTGCGGGTGGAGGGGTGTGGGGTGGTCGGAGGAGGCGCGTGCGGGTTGCGTCCTGGGGCGTGCTCAGGACGGGGTGTGGCGCGGGTGTGGCGCGGGTGTGGGCGTTCGGAGTGAGGTGGCGTTGGGCGGGAGGATTCGTAGGAGTGGGGCTGCAATGCTGCGTCGAATCGCCAGAATTCGCAGGCTGCCTCACCTATCGTTTAATTGGCGCGTTGCTTGCAAGGCGCAGATAGTTTGCCGCCCATTTCCTCCAGTGGGAGACATACCATGCTCAAGCGCCTCAGGCTGTCCTTTTCTAGCTTCTCAGGCTGGCTAATCTGGCTCATGCTACTCATTTCGACGGCGATGGTGGGAGCGTCGGGCGTGCTATGGCTGACCGTGGGGCGGCGCGGGGATGTGTCCTCCCCGTGGTGGGAGACCTGGAACTGGTTCAACGTGGGAGGCGAGTACAACCTCTCGAGCTGGTGGGCGGCCTCGCAGTGGATCATTTTGGCGGTCGCGGCAGTGTTCGTGGCATTCCTGTCCCGCCGATTTCGGTTCATGTGGCTACTGATAGCGGCGGTAGCGCTGTACGGCTCCGCGGACGAGGCCACGGAAATCCACGAAGAATTCTGGTCCTACGGCGACGCGATCACGCCGTATCTGGCATACGACTTTTTCTCCTACCGGTGGGCCGTATTCGGGACCGTAGTGGTGATAGCCGTGCCGGTGCTGCTGGCGCCGCTGCTATACAGGCTCCCGCTGGACGTGCTGAAGCGTCTGGTGATCGCGGGACTGATCTTTGTGGGCGGCGCGGTAGGAGTCGAGACGCTCTCCGGGCACCTAGACCCGATCCTGGGGCCAATGACCTCCAAGATGCTCGCCATCATCCATATCGAGGAATACCTGGAGCTGCTCGGCGTGATCGCGGGCGTGTGGGCGGTGCTCTCGATGTGCGAGTGGAAGCGGACGGAGACGGGGCTCCAGGAGAGGTGCCGGGAGTATCGGGGTGAGGTGGGGGCGGGGTAAATGCGGGTAGAGGGTGTCAGATTGTTTGTGTAAGTGGTCGATCTTCGAAAGGTTGATTGACTATGACTGTGACCGAGACTGACGAGCGGGGTCAGGGCCCTGGTAAGACCACTGGTAGTGGGATCCCTGATGGGCTGGTTGACCAGCTCATGGCAGCGGCTGGTGAGCGTGGTACTGAACTGACCAGGCCGGGCGGGTTCCTGCCCGAGTTGATCAAGGCAGTACTAGAGCGTGGCATGCAGGCCGAGCTTAGTGAGCACCTGGGCTATGACAAACACGACCCCATCGGGCGCGGTAGCGGCAACTCGCGTAATGGGACTTCGAAGAAGACCGTAAAGAACCGAGATCGGCCCCATCACGCTGGACAAGCCACGGGATCGGGCAGGCAGTTTCGTCTCCCGCCTGGTGCCTACCGGACAGCGCCGCCCGGGCGGGCTGGATGACATGATCATCTCCCTGTACGCCGGGGGCATGTCCATCCGCGAGCATCTATCACCACCTGGGGCCGCCACCATCGGCAGCGAGCTATCTCATGAGTCCATCAGTAACATCAGGCAGGCCGTGATGGAGGAAGTCGTTGCCTGGCAGCGCCGCCCGCTAGAACGCTTCTACCCAGTGGTCTTCCTTGACGCCATCACGGTGAAAATCCGGAAGCAAAACCGGGTGCAAAACCGCGCCGCTCACATCGCGGTAGGCGTGGACTTAGAAGGCGTAAAACACGTGCTGGGGATCTGGATCCAAGCCCACGAAGGAGCCAAATTCTGGGCTGGAGTCTGCGCGGAACTGGCCAACCGGGGCGGGCAAGACGTCCTGATCGTGGCCTGTGACGGTCTAACCGGGTTTCCCGAAGCGATCGAAGCGACCTGGCCCGGGGCCCTGGTACAAACCTGCGTGGTCCACTTGATCCGCTCTTCCATGCGTTTTGTCTCCTACAGCGACCGTAAGAAGGTCGCTGCCAGCCTGCGGGAGATCTACACGGCCGTGGACGAAGAAGACGCCGCCGGCGCCTTGGAAGACTTCGCTGCCAGCCCGATGGGGAAGAAATATCCCGCTGCGGTACGCACCTGGCAAAGTGCCTGGGAACGCTTCATTCCCTCACCAGCCTTTGGGCCAGCCACCCGGCGGGTTATCTACACCACCAACGCGATCGAATCGTTGAACTACCAGCTACGCAAAATCATCAAGAACCCAGGCCATTTCCCCAAGTCGCCAGGCCGCGTTGAAGCTCTTGTGGCTAGCCATACGCAACATCGAGGACAAACGCGCCCGCCAACGCGCCAAGCACGCCGCCAGTCCCAAGGGCACCCCACGCCCCCAAGGCATCTCCAAACTCATCGAAGGAGCCACCACCCACGGCTGGCAACAAGCACTAGGCGAACTCGCCCTCCACTACCCAGAACGCTTCCCCAACAACTAACCCACCAACCCACGGGTCTGGTGCAAGTTTTGGTGTCAGTTTGTGTAGATTGTTTCGTATTCGATTGGGGTGAGTTTGCCTAGGCGGGCTTGGCGGCGTCGGCGGTGGTAGGTGGATTCGATCCAGTGGCGGATGGCGGTGGCTAGTTCCTGACGGGTTTCCCACTTGCGGGTATTGAGCACGTTCTTCTGTAAAAGCGCGAAGAAGGACTCCATGGCAGCGTTGTCCGCACACGTGCCGGCCTGTCCCATGGACTGGACCAGCCCGTAGGCGCGGGCAGCTTGCCGGTAGGCCGTGGAAGTGAACTGCGCACCACGATCTGAATGGATTACACACCCGGCTGGTGGGTGGCGGTCTGCTACCGCCTGGGCCAAAGCGTTAACCGCGAGAGAAGCGCTCATGGACGTAGCACTGCTAAGAGCCACGATCCGGTTAGACCACACGTCCTTGATCGCACACACATACAACTTGCCCTGAGTGGTGGGATGTTCGGTGATGTCAGTAAGCCAGAGACGGTTAGGCCCATCGGCATGAAAGACCCGCCCAACCAGATCAACCCCAACGCTTCTAGCGCTCTTGGTGGTCTTGGTCTTGCCTTTGGGTGCAGTAATAGACCTAATGCCCAACTCGTGACAGATCGACCACACCGTGCGGCTAGCCACCTTGACTCCCTGGCGGGCTAGTTCATCGGTGATCAGCCGGTAGCCAAAAGCAGGATCAGCACTATGGATGGCCCTCACCCGTTCCTTTAAGTAGCTACGGCGTTGTTCTAGCCGGCTTTGCCTACACCCGCGCCACCGGTAGAAAGGCTGGCGGGCGATACCAAGCACCCGGCAGATCCGACTAACTGCTATGCCCAAACCAGCTAGTTCTTCTACCAGGGGGTAGATCATTTTGGGTTCACATCACGGGCCAGGTAAGCCGCCGCCCTTCTAAGGATGAAGCACTCTTCTTCCTTCAACCGCAACTGGCGCTCTAACTGCGCGATACGAGCCTTGTCCTCACCCGCACCCGGCTGGAGCACGCCCTTAGAAACCTGCTCGCGTCTGATCCAAGCATCCAGAGTCGAACCCCCAATCCCAAAATCAGCTGCTACCTGCGCCAACGTCATCCCAGCAGGACGATTCAACGCAAAACGCACCACATCCCGACGGAACTCCGGCGCATACTTCCTGGGCATCACAGCCCCCTCCCGCGAGACCAACAGCCCCGCAACCAGTGACACCAACCATTACACCATTCCCCTTCTAGACACCCAAGGCTTTAGCCCCCAATTCCATCAATGATTGGGAAGAGCCACTTTGAAAAGACCTGCAGCGGTGCCGACGCCGATCAAAAAGGGGACGCTTCTTGATCGGCGTCAGCTGGACGAGCATGCCGACTGGAACACCGCGAAACGCAGACCTCCAGCGCCACATTGGAGTCAGCGAATCAGCGCGGCTGTTCGCCATCAGCAGAAACTGTCGCAAGTCAAATAAGCCGACGGTGGGTACGTCGAGTGTAAACTCACAAACCGTAATCTGTGTCTCGGTAGTTAGGGTCAATATGTGTGATGCGTTGCTGAAATCCCGCCTGGGTGCCTTCGCCAAAAAGTACGGGTATGACCATCTGGAAAACTCGGTTCTGTTTGAGAAGTTCGCTATAGAGTTATTTCTTCAAAAGTGGGTGGCGGGCAATTCGGAGGCCATAGACAGTGCGCATATTGAAGAGCGTGACGACGATGGTGTTGACGGTTTTGCAATCTTCATTAACGGACAGATATTTGATTCGGCGGGAGACATTGAGTCGCTTCTACATGAAGGTGATAGAAATGACGTTCATGTCGTCTTCTTGCAGGCAAAGGCCTCGCCCTCGTTTAGCGGGAATTCTATGGCCCGTTTTTTGAACACGGTGCATGCCTTTACCTTGTGTGCGGGTGGAGACGCTGCGGAGCTGAAGCCGGCGCTCAAAGGCCGGCTGTCGTTACTTGAGGCGGTAGTAAAAAATATTATTCGATTTAGGGTGACGCGCATCCCTGTCTCCTTGTTCTATGTCACGACCTCGCGAGATGAATCTGCAAAAGCTCGCGAAGATTCACAGGTTAAGAATGCTCTTGATAGAATCAGAGCGCTAAACGTTTATGAGGACGTTGATATTATCTGTCTAGGTAGCGATCAGATTGATGCAGCGCTCACTGATTTGAAGGGAGTGAAGAAAGTCGATATCACGTTGCAGCACAAGCTTGCAATACAGGGGGTTCGTGATGGTCTTAATGGCTACTTGGCCTTGGTTGCACTGTCCGATGTCCTTAAGCTGGTTGCAGACGAAAGAATGAGTATTAGAGCGGGTATTTTCGATGATAATGTCCGCCTTTATCAAGGTAGAGATTCTGCCGTGAATAAGGCTATAGCTACAACGTTGTCGTCCGATGATCGCACTCTTTTCCCCTTCCTCAACAATGGCTTAACAATTCTCTGTCAGGAACTAGAAACAAATTACAACACGGCCATTCTCTCGCGCTATCAAATTGTTAACGGCGGGCAGACTTCAGTTGAAATTTATAATTATTATCATTCTGAAAGAGGCAAGGGGGTTTCGCATGAGAGGATTGTTGAAACTCTATCCCAGGCACTTGTTTCAGTTAAGTTGATTGACACTGTGGATCGAGAGTTGTCTCAGAGGATCACGGTAGCCACTAACTCTCAGAATCAGATCAGTGCCAAGGAGATGGCGGCAATTCAGGAGCATGCAAAGAAGATTGAGGAGTACTTCGACGCTTCGGGGCTAGCAGGTTTACGATATCTTCGTCAAAGTGGTCGGATCGACTCATCGGTCCCGAAGAATCGACAATTTAGCACCGAGGGGCTTGTTCGTGCGTTCTGCTCCGCGGTGCAAGGGAGATCGTCAGATGCGATTAGGCGCCCGAAGGATCTGATGGAAGATAAGTCAGTTTGGAGCTCGAAGTATGATCCGAAGCTCTACTACTTTGCTGCGTATCTAGCGTATCGTGTTGGCGTTGTTCTTGCGCAGGAGCGTCAGGAGCATGGCTATGGTAAGGCGTTGTACCACATTGTGCGTATTGTGACAGAGGTGTTTTATCCTGAGGTTGTGCAAATTAGTGACTACGTTCATGGAAAGCTGTCGTTGAAACGTCACGAGACTAGAGATTTGCTCGGTAAGATCCCGTCACACGAGACGCTTTGTGATGAGAATGTTGTTAAGGTCATGGATTGCAATGTGCGAGAGGTTGTGACATACATTCAGAACGATTCGTTTATTTCGGGTCTGGGGCGTTCAGTTGTAAAGGATGATGTGCGTTCGCTGGAGTCATTCAGAAGTCTTCGTGATGGCTTCGTCGCGTGGAGAAATCGCTAAGATTGCTTTAGGCCAGGTTGCGCTGATGATAGTTTTGGCGTCAGCTTCGTGATGCTTCGTCATTTGCGGCGAGAAGATCGGGCGTCTCCAACCTGATCGTCGTGGGTACTCCGGCTGGAGCAGGCGTTCTGGAAGGGATGTGATGGTTTGGTTTTTGAGTTCAGGACATCTGCGGACATCAGGACTAGCTGTACCCTGTCTCTTGCCTCCAGCTTCAGAAGCAAATGACCGATGTGCGCCTTCAGGGTGCCCCTGGAGATGAACAGCTCCCGCTCAATCTCCGCGTTGGTGAAGCCGCGCCCGATCAGCGCCAGCACCTCCCGCTCCCTGGGCGTGATTCGCTCTAACCAAGCCGGGGTGGCGGGGGAGCCGCCCCCGCCACCCGCCCCGGCCCGCAGAACCTTCCGGGTCCCGGGGCGGTCGCTTTCCGGTGCGCCCGAACCCGGGGCCCGGGGAGCCTCGGCCAACTGGGACGCAAGAGCCCGCTGCACCACCGAGGCCAGCACGCTGGGGGAGAGGATCTGTTCCCCGCGCGCCAAGCACCGCACCGCCCGCGCCAGCTCCTCCGGTTGCGCGTCCTTCAGGAGGAAACCCGCCGCCCCGGCCCGCAGTGCACCGTATATATAGTCGTCCAGCTCGAACATCGTCAGCGCGCACACCCGCACCCCCGCCAGCTCCGGCTCACCGGCGATCCGTCGCGTCGCCTCCAGGCCGTCCATCACCGGCATACGGATGTCCAGCAACGCCACATCCGGCACGAACTCCCGGCACAACTCCACTGCCTCCCGGCCGTCCGCAGCCAGCCCCACCACCTCGATACCGTCCTGCGCCGCCAGCAGGTGCGCCAGGCTCTCTCGCACCAGCCGCTGATCGTCCGCGATCAGGACCCTAACCGCGCGTGCCTCCATCCGGGATCACCGCCTCCACCATGAACCCGCGCCCGCGCGGCCCGCACTTCAACTCGCCACCTGCCGCCGTCACCAGCTGAGCCAGCAGGCCCAAGCCGTGCCCACTCCCGGCCCCGCGAACGCCGTCGGCCATGCGCACGTCTGAGTAAGTGAGACGCAAAAACCTCGAGGATAGTTGACTCAACTGGCCCGTCGTCGGATTCGTAGACTCTTGCCGCTTCTGTGCCTCCGGTCTTGACATCGGCATCTTCAACCCAATCCTTTTCTGGCTTGCGCTCAACGAACTTCCCTCGCTTGGTGCGTAGATAGCCGCAGAGTATGTTCACTACGCGCTGCTTGTAGTCGCCCAGGTAAGTGTCTGCAACGTCGGCCAGTGCATAAACTCCGCTGGCCCACTTGTCGAAGGTGCAGTGGTCGAAGCTGGCCAAGCCGTTGAAGGTGCTGCCCTTGAAGCTGACCCAGTCGTTGAAGGTGCTGTGGTCGAAGCTGGCCAAGCCGTTGAAGGTGCTGTCGTAGAAGCTGACCCAGTCGTTGAAGGTTTGCACGGCAGCAAGCAGGCGCTCCTCTGCTTCCTTTCTGTCGGCCCGCGCTTCGTCGCGCTCCGCTGCAGCACGTTCGCGGTACTTCACGACGAGGTAAACAACTCCTCCGATTCCACCAACTGAAGTCTGACTTGAAGTACTGGCTGTCGATGTAGCATCGCGCCGTTGTAGATCGCAACGTGCACTCGCTCCATGAAGGTGTGGCCTCTGCCGTGGAGGCCTTAGTATCGGCAGCGTCCTGTCTGAGTAAGTGAGACGCAAAAACCTCGAGGATAGTTGACTCAACTGGCCCGTCGTCGGATTCGTAGACTCTTGCCGCTTCTGTGCCTCCGGTCTTGACATCGGCATCTTCAACCCAATCCTTTTCTGGCTTGCGCTCAACGAACTTCCCTCGCTTGGTGCGTAGATAGCCGCAGACCCTCGGCCGGGCCCGTGGTCACGCCCGCGTACAGCTCCTCGATGTCCGCCGTAAAGCGTATTCATTGCCGCCAGCGAAAAGCGCCTAAACTCCAGGCGCCTATAGAAACAGAACCGTCCAGAATGGGATTAAGACAAGCCCCCGCAACATCAAGAGCAGCAACCAGTTCCCGAAGCTCGGGAGGATACTCTTCAAATGTCGCGGCGTTTCTTTTGAACTCTGTAGTCCAAAGCGGCCCTCGTGAGACCATCTGTTTGGGAAGGCAAATCCCCCGCCTGCTGGACTCGTGCTTGAGCATTTGTGACAGGCGAGCGCCATCCAACGGCAGCATGGTAACGATTCGAACGATGTCCGCAAGATCTCGGTAGCGTGTCGAAGGCAGCTTGGCGGCACCGTGACACTCGTACATTGCGCACACCTTGTCAGCCAGATGGTTCTCGATGGGAACGGTTGGAACTAGTGGCAGATCTGAGATTAGCTCGTGTTCAATGATTGGGGAGATTCGCACGCGGTCCACGGGGCCATATATATGGCGTTGTTCGGTGATATCTGGCTCTTCCCATTTAAGGGTGTAGTTGGGGTTTGAATCCGCCTGCTTCGAGCAGGCTGCGGGTGATGTAGTTGGTCAGGTTGCGAAAGCCGAGTGCTGAGCCGCGTAGGTGTTCCAGGCGTCCGTTGAGTGCTTCGGTGGGGCCGTTGCTGGTCCTGGGATGGTCGAAGTAGGCCAGGATGTCACCGGCGCGTTTCTTCAGCGTTCGTCCCAGGGTGATGACCTCGCTCAGGGCGGCAGGTACGCCGCTAGAGATCGCGGTGATCAGTTCTTGCATGAGTCTTTTGCCCTTGGCCCGCTCGGGCTGACGGTAAGCGGCCACCATCTTCTGGTACACACCCCAGGTGACCTCGACTTGGGCATGGTCATCGTTGGCGAAGAGCGCGTCTAAACGCTTGCGCTGGGCAGGGGTGAGCAGGTCGCTACCGGTGTGCAGAGTACGGCGGGCCTTGTACAGGGGATCATCAGCCCGTCCCCGCCGTCCATGTAGTTCTTGCTGAACACGCCGACGACACTCATCAAGCGCCTGGCCTGCCAGGCGTACTACGTGGAAGGGATCGAGCACGGCCCTGGCCTGGGGCATTTCCTCGGTGGTGGCGGTTTTAAACCCGCTAAAACCGTCCATCGCGACCACTTCCACGCCATCTCTCCATGCTCGGGGCTGCTGGGCCAGCCAGCCCTTGAAAGCCTGCTTGGAGCGGCCCTGGACCATGGCGAGTAGCCGGGCAGGGCCAGTGCCATCCTTGACGGGGGTTAAGTCGATGACCACGGTTACGTACTTGTCACCTGCGCGAGTATGGCGCCAAACATGCTCATCCACGCCGATAACTCTGACTCCTTCAAGCCGGACGGGGTCGTTGATCAAGAGGCGCTGTCCTTCGGCCAGCACAGCATCGTTGGCGGTGGCGGGGCCACGGACAGGCCCTGAGCGATGCGGGATACGCTCAGGTGTTGACACACCAAGGCTTCCAACGCCCAACGCACCGCACGCCTCGATAGGCGTGCCCTGGGCTCAGCTGCCAGGTCCATGTTCTGACGCCATACGTATGCGCATTCCTGGCAGCGGTAACGACGCACTCGCACTTCCAGTGTGGTGGGACGCCACCCAAAGGGCTCGTGAGCCAGCCGGCGCTTGACCGTGTCACGTGCCAGGCCTTGACATCCACACCGCCCACACCAGTCATCAGGCTCGACCAGGCGGCATTCCAGTATCGCCCGCTCAGGCTCGACACGCTGGCCAGTAACGACAAGACCAAGCTCGTCCAAGCCAGCAAAAGTAGTCAGATCAGGCGCGACGAAGGTAGCGTTGGACACGTTGAGGTCTTTCGTGTGGGCGGTGTGATGACTCCCATCATCGGAAGACCTCAACCCCTACCCACACACCAACACACCCTCCCCTGGATCACACCACCAATACACCCTCAATTGGGAAGAGCCTGATATCTGCTTGGATCGTGTGAAACGGGAGAGCGCCCAATAATATGTCAATTGTGGCTTTGATGGTAGTGGTTCCGTAGCCAAAGGCGTCCGCGCGCCTGGTTTCGAATAGTTTATTCAGGCGAAACACAAATGGGTCGCCTGGTATGGGGAGAGAAAGATAGTGCTCTAGTTCTGCCCGGAGATCTTCGATAGCTCGTTCCGAACCGGCTAGAGCCAAGTCGATGTCTTGGGTGAAGCGCCCACCGCCAGTTCGGATTAGTAGGGCATTTCCCCCAAGGAGTATCCAGTCGCTTTGGCCTGCAGAGAACAGTCGCTTGTAAAGCAGTGCAAACGCAAATTGGTGTCTAATTTTGGTCGCATGCGTATTTCTGGCTCTCGCCTCATTGCGGATGAGCGAGTCCAGGGACGCCTTGAGTCTTTGAAGGTCGCGCGGCGAATCTGCACTCATGATTAACTTTCGCTACCCAGATAGTCTTCTGTCTCAGTGCGGAGAGAGCTACTTGGCGAGAGATCGCCGTAGTTAACTGTGTTCAGCGCACTTATCCTTTGCTGTAATTCCTGGACAGGGGATGTCTGATGGATAGCTCTCTGGACCAGCCGATTTGCTGCGTCAAGGTGGTGCTTTGTGGCCTGGTGAGAACGCATTACGTCTTCAAGGATCGCCGCGATTTGCTCGGCGCCAGGGAATGTGGATGATAATTTTGCTAGGCGCAATTGCTTAACGAGCGTTTCGGAGGCCGAGCTCATCGCCCTAATCTTCGCGGCGAGCGGATTAGGTAGGGTGGTCGAGCGCGGTGCTAATGTGCGTGCCTGTGTAACGGCCGGGTTTTCTCAATGGCGGGTATGCGGATAATCGACTGAATTGTGTCTAGTATCGGCTGGGGAAGGCCTGTGATCTGTATGCACGCACTGAGAAGCGATTCGCCGGAGGAATGGCCAAACCTGTGGGAGGTCGCGTGAAGCGCTGAGGCGAGGGCCTCGGGGGAAGTAAGTGATTTTCCAAGCGCGTCGTGCACCAGCTCCGCAACGTGCGCAATATCCGTGTTCCCTGCAGAGAGGTCTCCAATAGTGCGGGATGCGCTCGTAACGTTGAGGCCAGCCACCACGTCAACGTCTGTGTCGGAGAGCGGGGCAATTACGTAACGTATGTCCGTCTGTCGAGATTGCTTGCGAGCCCGTGTTGTAAGCGTGTGTCGGTTCGGCAGCAGGCTGCCAATGCCGTGGATTGCTGCCGCAGAGGAGTGGGAGAGTACTGGAGTCTCGCTGGAACCGACTCGTTGGTCGGCAAAGAGCGAAGGGGCACTGGCGAGCCATGCGGCACGTGCATCGGAGAACGGGTCGGCGCTGGCTGACGGGAGGGCATACACGCCGCGGCGCACGACAACTACGTCGCCACTGGAGGCAAGACGCGAGAGTGTGGTGCGGTCAATGCCAAGTTGAACCGCTTGGTTAGAGGTGATCAGCCCTCGTTGGCTGACGGTGGCTGCCTCAAGTGTGCGTAGTGCATCTACGGTCCTCATGCTCACCTCCGGCTGCATTTGTTACATCTAGGTGTAGTAAACGTAGCATCCAACTAGAGGTGGTGCGAGAGATCGCGAGAGAGGGCGGGGTGTGCGCCGCACACCCCGCCCCGACACTTCGCCCGGGAACGCCCGCCCCCAGGCCCTAACGTCAGCCTTCGGCCGGTCCCGTGGTCACGCCCGCGTACAGCTCCTCGATGTCCGCCGCGAAGCGCTGCGTCACGATCGCCCGGCGCACCTTCAGCGACGGGGTTAGCAGCCCGTTGGCCTCCGTGAAGTCCGTGGTCAGCACCTTGATCTTGCGGATCGACTCCGCCCTAGAGACCGCCTTGTTGGCGCGCGCCACCGCGCGGTCCAGCGCCTCGAGCACCTTGGGGTGCTTGGCGGCCTCGTCCACGCCCATGCCCGGCAGCCCGTGGTTGGACAGCCAACCGGGCAGCATCTCCTTGTCCAGCGTCACCAGCGCGGCGATGAACGGGCGGTTGTCGCCCACCACCACCACCTGGCTGACCAGCGGGTGACCGCGCAGGCGGTCCTCCAGCACGGCCGGGGCCACGTTCTTGCCGCCCGCAGTCACGATGATCTCCTTGGCGCGGCCCGTGATGCGCAGGTAGCCGTCGGCGTCCAGCTGCCCGATGTCACCCGTGTTGAACCACCCGTCGGCGTCGATCACCTCGGCGGTGGCCTCCGGGTTGTTGTGGTAGTACTCGAACACCTGGCCGCCCTTGACCAGGATCTCGCCGCCGTCCCCGATGCGGATGGAGGCGCCCGGCACCGGCGGGCCCACCGTGCCCAGCTTGTTCAGCTGCGGGCTGTTCACCGAGATCGGTGCCGTGGTCTCCGTCAGTCCGTAGCCCTCCAGGATGGACAGGCCCATGCCCCGGTAGAAGTGGCCCAGGCGGTCACCCAGCGGCCCGCCACCGGAGATCGCGTACTTCGCGTTCGGGCCCAGCAGGCGGGTGAGCTTGTTCAGCACCAGGCGGCTGGCCAGGCGGTGCTGCGCCTTCAACACCGCAGACGGCCCGCCCGGCTTGTCCAGCGCACGCGAGTACGTGATCGCCACCTTCGCCGCCCACCTGAACAGCTTCAGCTTCACGCCGCTGCCGGCCTTCGCGTCGGCCGAGTTGTAGATCTTCTCAAACACGCGCGGCACCGCCAGCACGTAGGACGGCGCGAACGCCGCCAGGTCATCCAGCAGCGTGGCCGGGCCGGGGGCGTGCCCCAACACGCCGGGCCCCAGCAGGCTGAGCACGTTCAGCAGCCGCGCGTAAGAGTGCGCCAGCGGCAGGAACAACAGCAGGCGCGTCTGCGGGGTGTTGATGACCTCCGCCAGCCACGGCAGACCGTTCTGAACCAGCGTGGAGAACTGGCGGTGCTTGAGCACCACGCCCTTGGGCCGCCCGGTGGTGCCGGAGGTGTAGATGATCGTCATCACGTCATCCAGGCTCACCGCCGCCGTGCGCGCCTCCAGCTCCTCGTCACTGACGGCCGCGCCGCGCTCGGCCAGCGTGCCCAGCGCGTCCTGGCTGATCGAGAGCACCTCCTCCAGGCAGGCAATAGCGGGCCTGGCCTGCGCCACGATGGCGGCGGTGGCAGCGTCGGACGTCACCATCAGCTTGATGGCCGCATCCGTCCCCATCCACTCGACCTGCTCCGCCGACGACGTCTCATACACCGGCACCAGCACCGCGCCCGCGTACCACGTGGCCGCGTCGAGCACGCTCCATTCGTACGACGTCGCCGCCATCACGCCCACCGATTCGCCGTGGCCGATCCCCGAGGCGATCAGTCCCTTGGCAACCGCGCGTGCCTGCCGGCGAAATTCCTGCGCGCTGATTTTCTGCCACGCGCCGCCGACGTCGCTCTTGCGCTCCAGCATGGTTGCGGCCGGATTGCGCTCCACGCGGCGGTCCAGCAGGCGCGCCAGCGTGTCGTCGTCGGCGGGGACCACCTGGATCGGGGTGGAGTACTCGCGCAGAGTGCCAATTCGCTCAGTCATGGCGCCAATTCTCCCAGGAAACATGCAGGTAGCTGCTTCCCGTCGGGCACCAAGACGAAGTGGCCGGTTTGGAGGAAGCCTCCAAACCGGCCACGCGTATCGCCGCAAATGTTGGGCCGATGCTACTTCGCCGGGCTCTCCTCGAGCTCGAAGTCCACCACGACGGCGCGCTCGGCAGCGTCGTCCTCCTCAACAATCAACTGGCCACGCAGCTTGCCGGCCTCACGCAGGTCCGCCAGGCACGCCTCGACCGCGCCCGCCATGCCGGCAGGCACGGCCAGGGTGGCGTGGGCGTAGGGGGTGCGCTGAGACACCTTCGCCTCGCTCTTGACCTTGCGCAGGGCGGCCAGCGCCTGCCCGGCGGCAGGAAGCAGGGCGACGTCGCCGTCCACGCCGGCCAGAGCGTCGGCCACCGGCCACGCGGCGCGGTGCACCGAACCGGTGCGGTACCAAGACCACACCTCCTCCGTGGCGTACGGCAGCACGGGGGCCAGCAGGCGCAGCACCGTGTCCACCACGACCGCCAGGGTGGTGCGCGCAGAAACCGCGCCCGCGCTCGCCTCCTCGGCGCCCTCCACGCCGTAGGCGCGCTCCTTGACCAGCTCCAAGTAGTCGTCGCAGAACGTCCAGAAGAACGTCTCCGTCAGCTCCAGGGCGCGCGTGTGGTCAAAGCGCTCGAACGCTGCGGTGGCGTCCGCGACCACGCCGCGCAGCGTGGCCAGGATCGAGGCGTCGATCGGCTCCGTCACGTTGCCCAGGTCCAGGCTCAGGCCCGCGTCCCCGCCCATCGTCAGGGCGAACTTCGAGGCGTTGAGCAGCTTGATCGCCAGGCGGCGGCCCACCTTCATCTGGCCCTCGTCGAAGGCCGCGTCCGTGCCCAGGCGGGCCGAGGCCGCCCAGTAGCGCACCGCGTCAGAACCGTACTGCTCCAACAAGCCCATCGGAGTGACCACGTTGCCCTTGGACTTGCTCATCTTCTTGCGGTCCGGGTCCAGGATCCAGCCCGAGATCGCGGCGTTACGCCACGGCGAGCAGTCAAACTCCAGGTGCGAACGCACCATCGTGGAGAACAGCCACGTGCGAATAATGTCCTGGCCCTGCGGACGCACGTCCATCGGGAAGGTGCGCTGGAACAGGTCCTCGTCAGTCAGCCAGCCGCACGCGATCTGCGGGGTCAGGGACGACGTCGCCCACGTGTCCATGATGTCCACCTCGCCGACGAAACCACCGGCCGCCCCCCGCTGCTCCTCGGTGAAACCGGCCGGCACGTCGATGGACGGGTCCACCGGCAGCACCTCCAGCGACGGCGTGATCACGTCCTCGTAGTTGACCTCGCCATCCTCACCCACGCGGTACCACACCGGGATCGGCACACCGAAGAAGCGCTGGCGGGAAATCAGCCAGTCAGAGTTCAGGCCGCCCACCCAGTTCTCGTAGCGCACCTTCATGAAGTCCGGGTGGAAAGCCAGGTCATCGGCGCGGGAAAGCAGCTCGTCGCGCAGCTGCGGGCCACCCTCGGTGCGAGCGAACTCGCGGCCGCCGTTGCGGATGTACCACTGGCGGGAGGTGACGATCTCCAGCGGCTTGTCGCCCTTCTCAAAGAAGTTAGTGTTGCGCACCGTGGCCACCGGCTCGCCCAGCATCTCGCCGCTGGCCTTGGCGGCCTCCACCACCGTCTTGCGGGCCGTGAACGTCGTGGTGCCCGTGATCGCGGCAACCAGCTCGCGGCCACGCTGCGAAGTGACCCACTCCTGCTCGCCCGTGATGCGGCCGTCGTGACCGATGATCGAACGGATCGGCAAGTCCAGCTCGCGCCACCACTGCACGTCCGTCAAGTCACCGAAGGTACAGCACATCGCGATACCCGCACCCTTGTCCATCTCCGCCGCGGCGTGGGCCAGCACCGGCACCTCCACGTCAAACAGAGGAGAGGTCACCGTGGTGCCAAACAGGTGCTGGTAGCGCTCATCATCCGGGTGGGCGATCAGCGCCACACACGCGCCCAGCAGCTCCGGGCGGGTGGTCTCGATGACCACGTCGCGCTCCTCCGCCGGGGCGTCAGCCGCCACGTCCGTGCGGTGGAAAGCCAGCTTGTGGTAGTGGCCCGGGTACTCGCGGGCCTCCAGCTCAGCCTGCGCCACCGCCGTGCGGAACGTGACATCCCACAGGCCAGGGGCCTGCGCCTGGTAGGCCTCGCCGCGCTCAAGGTTGCGCAAGAACGCCGCCTGGGCCACCTTCTGCGCCTTGCCACCGATCGTCTGATAGTGCTGGCTCCAGTCCACCGACAGGCCCAGGTAGCGCCACAGCGCCTCGAACTGCTTCTCGTCCTCCTCAGTGAGGCGCTCGCACAGCTCGATGAAGTTACGGCGCGAAATCGGCTGCTGGTCGGCCGCCTTGATCGACTTGCCCTCGCCGCCCTCGTGCGGCGGCACAAAGTTCTCCACGTACGGCAGTGACGGGTCACAACGCACCCCGTAGTAGTTCTGCACGCGACGCTCCGTGGGCAGGCCGTTGTCATCCCAACCCATCGGGTAGAACACCTGCTTGCCCGTCATGCGCTGGTAGCGCGCCAGCACGTCCGTGTGCGTGTAGCTGAACACGTGTCCCACGTGCAGCGAACCAGAGACCGTGGGCGGCGGGGTGTCGATAGAGAAAACCTGCTCGCGCGAGGCGCTGCGGTCAAACGCGTACGTACCCTGCTCGGCCCACGCGGCGCCCCACCGCGTCTCCAGGCCATCAGTGCTGACCCGCTCCGGTGCCTGGGCGGGGGGCAGAGAAGTGCTGTCACTCTGGCTAGTCATGGGGGCAATTCTCCCACGCCCGACCAACGGGCTCCCGGGCCGTGCGGGCCGTGGCGCTATGGCACCCATCACCAGGAAGGGCTGGGGCTGGCGCGTTCGGCCGGGGGAACATCAGCGAGTCTGGTCCGGCGCTTCCTTATTGACGAGTGCGACTACGTCCCATGCGTCGCCACTGAAGAGTAAGCGAACAGCAAACTGGTGGGTCTCGGGAGGTACTGAAGTCGTCTTATTCCCATCGCGATCTAACGTGAAAATAGCGCCGAGGTCCGCTTGGAGAGTCACCACAAACTCGCTGTGGTTATCGGGATTCATTCGTGAATCAACTATGCGGGGAGTGAATGCAGATAGCTCGTTTGTCACGCCCTTTTCGATTTTATCTACGGCCGTGTCCCGCATTTGCTGTTTCCACTCGCAATCGGGGAAGTTTTCATCCCACCATTCGATGTTGTGGGTGTTGATGAGGTACCACCAGGCTTGGAAGAGGAAGTAGGCGTAGGCCTCGGCACCGTCGAAACTGTTTTCCTGGGCGGCGTCAGAGGGGACGGGTGGCTGGATCGTTGTTGAGGGTTGCGGCGAGGGTGTAGCCGTTGGGGTAGGCGAGGATGGTGCCTGGGATGGAGTGGGGCTTGCCTTCATCGCTGAATGCGTCTGTTCGCTGGCCAGCGCCGTGGCTTGGGTGGCGGACGGTGTGGCGAGCTCCACGTCGGGGCTGGTTGAACACGCAGCCAACAGGAGCGGGATCGCAGCCAGGAGTGTCAGCAATACCCCGCCGGGGGAGTGATCGCGGTGGCCAGCCCCGCCTGCTAGCGCCAGCGGGCTCGTCCTGGTGGAAGTGAGTTTGTGGTGCATGAATCTAACCTGACTTTGACACGCGACAGCGGCAACTACCGTTTCTCCATTTAGCTCCATTAACAAGAAGTCGGATCCTCAAACTCGCACAGGTAATGCGGGCGAATAGGAAACCGAGACGGCGCCAGCAAGGCGGGTGCCGGACTGATGGGCGCCGAGATCTCGTTAGAGTCGTCCATGCCAGCGTCGGTTTGCACCCAGACGACTGTTACGCCAACGGCATCGCCAACGCCATCGACGATGTCACTCCAGGTGAATGGCATTGATCCGGCAAGAAATGTCGCCAAGCCAAGCGCTATCAGATTCATGACTCGGTTACCGCCCGAACAACGACTCCTAAAATGTGCCAGCTGTCTCCGGTATGGACGCCGCGAAACACGAGCTCTCGTTTTGCTGCCTGATCAACAACTGTAGAACTGCCGTTGTGAGTCACGCGTTCAATCGGACCTACTTCGGCGCGAAGCGTGATTCGGTGCTCGTTGTGGTCGTCTCGATTCCTGACCCGCTCGTGAGTGGTCGGATAGAAGGCTGAGACGTTGTCTACGCTTCCTTCCGAGATCGCAGCCTGGGCGATCTGTTTCATAGTCGTTTTCCACTCGCAGTCGGGGATGTTGGTGTCCCACCATTCGATGTCGTGGGTGTTGATGAGGTACCACCAGGCTTGGAAGAGGAAGTAGGCGTAGGCCTCGGCACCGTCGGCGCTGTTCTCAAAGGCAACGTCCGAGGGGACGGGCGCCTGTATCTGCTCCGGCAAGAGCGGTGTCTGGCTAGGGCCGCTGGGGACCGGTGTTGCCTGGGTGGATTGGTCGGAGGGCTGGCTGCTCGCCGGCGCCGTGGTGTTCACGCTGGGCATGGGCGGCGGGGCTGGGGGATGGTCGGTTTGGGTCGAGCACGCGGCCAGGGTGAGGGGAAGGGGCACCAGGGTGGCAAGGAAAAGCCCGCGTGCCACCCACCTGCGCGCGATCGAGCACGCCGAGACTTGGGTACTGGTTTGGTTGGCCTGCATGATTTCCTGCCTCCATCAACGCCCCGCCATCGCTGTGGGCGACTAGAGCTTCACCACGGCAGGAGGCGAGAACAACAAGGGGTGGGGGTGGGGTTAGTGGCCGTCTAGTTTTTCGGCTTCGTCGGTCAGGAAGGGGACGGCCATTTTCTGGGTGAACCAGCGCGAGTAGCTGAGGGTTTGCACGCTGCCTTCGATGGGGATCCAGGCCCCGGTGCGGGGGTGGAGGAACTCGGCGCGCCAGGAAGTGGTCAGGGTGATGCGGTTCTTGGCGGCGCGGGTGAGGTATTGGTGTTTGTAGGTGGCCTGGGGGTCGGGTAGGCCTGGGTGGTCCACGGTCTCGATCGTGCCGTCGCCAAAGTCCCAGGTGTACTCGAACGGGGTGGCGCGTACCTGGATGTCGGCGGTGGTGAACTGCAGGGTGTAGATGCGCTCACCCGCGTCGGTCATCACGGGGGTGGGTAGGTTTATGAGTACGTCGCCGGTGTTGGGCCACATGATCACTGCGGGTGGGGCGAAGTTGATGGACTCGACCTCCCGGATGGTCACCGCTCTGGTCCAGTCCACCTCGGGTGCCTGGCTGGGGGACGGGCGGGGCAGGCGGCGTTTTTCCCCGTAGTCCCACATGCACTCGGTCGGGTCCTCAAACTCACACAAGTAATGCGGCCTAGTAGGAACCACAGACGGCACAGGCAAAGCCACGATCGGGGCAGAACCTGGAAAATCCCCAGGGAGATCTGGTTTCACGCCCCAGTCTGTTGAAACCTCGACAGAAACGCCCTCGGAGTCTGCTGTTCCGTCCCACTGGTCAACTCCCAGCGAAATCGGGAGCATGAAAGTGAGCAAGATCGGGAGGCTCGCCTTCATCATTCGTGTCCCGCTTCGTGGTTTACGACTGCTACTGTGCGCCATTCGCCTTGGTCAAACAGGAGCCGGGCAACGAGTTCGTGGGTCTCAGCCTCCACCGACACAGTCCGCGTTCCTTGAGCGTCAATCGAGTAAATCTCGGCGATGTCAGCCCGCATCGTCACCATGAACTCGTTCGGGTCGTCTGGGTTGACTCGCGAATCGAAGACGTACGGCGTGAACTGGGCTAGCTCGTCTGTGATTGCCTCATCTATCTGATTAGCTGCTTTGGCGCGCATCTCGCTCTTCCAGCCACATTCGGGGATGTTGGTGTCCCACCAGTCGATGTCGTGGGTGTTGATGAGATACCACCAGGCTTGGAAGAGGAAGTAGGCGTAGGCCTCGGCGCCGTCGAAACTGTTTTCTTGGGCGACGTCGGAGGGGACTGGTGGTTCTATCTCCTGTGGCTGCGGCGTCGTGGGGGCCGGGCTGACCTCGGCTGCGGACTCTGAGGCAGCGGCGGACGGTGTGGCGGTGTTGACGCTGGGCATGGGCAGCGGGGCTGGCGGTGGCTTGGTTTGGGTAGAGCAGGCGGCCAGGGTGAGGGGAAGGGCCACCAGGGTGGCAAGGAGAAGCCGTGGTGCCGCCCGCCGGGCCGGGCGCGTGGCGGCCACTGCCGGTTGCTGGGTCGGGTTGATCTCCATGAATCGAACCTAGACCAGGGCTCGTTGCCGTATCTACCACTTGTGGAAAACACCCACCGCCCTCACGATCTCCACCGCCGGTCACCTGAAGGACCAGGTGAAGAACAAGGGACGAGCGCCCCACCCCAACGCCAACACGCCGAGGGCCGGTTTAGAGAGGGTGCGGGCGGAACGTCGTTCGTGCTCTGGGCTTCCACGCGGAGGGGGCGGTTGTGCAGGGTATCCCGGTAAGCCAGTTCCAGGTGTCTGGGCCTCCACGCGGAGGGGCCTGTTCAGAGCAGGGGGTGGGTGCGGCGTCGTTCATGCTCAGGGGTCCACGCGGAGGCACCGGCCCAGGGGCAGGGCTGGGTGAGGAAGTCATCCATGCCACGGGAGTAGAAGTGGGCCGGGTACGACTAGCAGGGGTGGTTTAGTGGCCGTCTAGTTTTTCGGCTTCGTCGGTCAGGAAGGGGACGGCCATTTTCTGGGTGAACCAGCGCGAGTAGCTGGTGGTGTTCACACTGCCTTCGATGGGGATCCAGGCCCCGGTGCGGGGGTGGAGGAACTCGGCGCGCCAGGAAGTGGTCAGGGTGATGCGGTTCTTGGCGGCGCGGGTGAGGTATTGGTGTTTGTAGGTGGCCTGGGGGTCGGGTAGGCCGGGGTGGTCCACGGTCTCTACCGTGCCGTCGCCAAAGTCCCAGGTGTATTCGAACGGGGTGGCGCGTACTTGGATGTCGGCGGTGGTGAACTGCAGGGTGTAGATGCGCTCACCCGCGTCGGTCATCACGGGGGTGGGTAGGTTGATGAGTACGTCGCCGGTGTTGGGCCACATGATCACTGCGGGTGGGGCGAAGTTGATGGACTCGACCTCCCGGATGGTCACCGCTCTGGTCCAGTCCACCTCGGGTGCCTGGCTGGGGTTCGGGCGGGGCAGGCGGCGTTTTTCCCCGTAGTCCCACATGCACTCGGTCGGGTCCTCAAACTCACACAAGTAGTGCGGAGCAGTAGGCAACGGAGACGGAACCGGAAGCGCAATGATCGGGGCTCCCATTGCTGGGTCGGTTGCCGGACTGGGAGAGTCCTGCCACTCGGCCATGGTGGAGATTTCGACTCCGTTGTTCGTTACGGCATTCTCCCATATTTGAGAGTCGTCGACCTGGGAATGTGGCAGCAGGAGGAGTGCAATTGTCAACGTAATCATTGTGTCTCCTCCGCCCCGCGAGTCACTATGGTCACGGCTTTCCATGAGTTTCCGTCATGCAAAAGTCGGGCGATTAGCTCGTACTTTTTAGCCGGAGCAGATATCGTTTTACTTCCGTCTTCGGCTATGTTGTAAATGTCGCCAACTTCAGTGTGTAGCGTGATCCCAAACTCGTTCCCGTTTTCTGGGTTCACTTTTCGGCTGATCACGTGCGGGTGTATTGGGGCTGTCTCATTAGTAATGCCCCGTCCATCTTGATAAACGGCTGAATCGCGCATCTGGGTTTTCCAGTCGCAGTCGGGGATGTTGGTGTCCCACCAGTCGATGTCGTGGGTGTTGATGAGATACCACCAGGCTTGGAAGAGGAAGTAGGCGTAGGCCTCAGCGCCGTCGGCGCTGTTTTCGAGGGCGACGTCGGAGGGGACTGGTGGTTCTATCTCCCGTGGCTGCGGCGTCGTGGGGGCCGGGCTGACCTCGGCTGCGGACTCTGAGGCAGCGGCGGACGGTGTGGCGGTGTTGACCGTGGGCATGGGCAGCGGGGCTGGAGGCGCCTCGGTTTGGGTCGAGCAGGCGGCCAGGGTCAGGGGAAGGGCCACCAGGGTGGCAAGGAGAAGCCGTGGTGCCACCCGCCGGGCCGGGCGCGTGGCGGCCATTGCCGGTTGCTGGGTCGGGTTGATCTCCATGAATCGAACCTAAACCAGGGTCTCCTGCGGTATCTACCACTTGTGGAAAACGCCCGCCGCCCTCGCGATCTCCACGGCCGGCCAGCAGAAAGACCCTGTAGAGAGCAAGGGACGAGCGCCCCACCCAGGCCAACACGCCGAGGGTCGGTTTAGAGAAGGTGCGGGGGGAACGTCGACCACGTTCTGGGCCTCCACGCGGAGGGACTATCCCCAGCGACGGGACGGGTGGAACGTCGGCCATCACTGGCAAGTAACAAAGCCACCACTTCCACACGCCGGCAGGAAAACCCAGCCGGGAGAACTCTTTTGGCGCTAATAGGCAACGCTGTTACCCCTCAAGCGGCGCGGCGGGCTGTGGAAAACGGCCTTTGCGCACCGCGCGCACGAGCACAGGCACGAAGGGGAAAAGCGGCATAAACAAGGGCAATGGACATCACCAAAGCCGACATCGTCCGCATGAAAGCAGAGCAGCAAAAGTCGGGCCGTCCCCACGGCATAGCGCGAATCAGACGCGGGTACGGGCTCCGGCTCCGGCCCGAAGACGAACACGGCACGCCCTGGGACCTGCGCCGGCAGGTAACCCTGGCACGAATACTGGCCACAGATATGGCGGCGAAACGTCGGCCGGTGTTCGCCGCACAGTCCGCGATGGCAGTGTGGGGCGTGGACGGGTGGACGGAAAACCCGGACGTCGTGACACGGCGGGCAACCCCAGGACGGCTCGTAGAACTGCCAGCCGTGCAAGTAATGGAAACCTGCGTCTCGGCAGCCCGGGCCACACAAATCTACCTAAAAGCCCCATTCAAGCCGGTCGAGCGCCGAGGCGTGCTGGTCGACACCCCCGCCACCGTCGCCCTCCACATGGCACTACAAGCACACCCGCTCGAAGCAGTGGTCGCCGTCAGCGGGCTAATGCGTCTCATGGTCCAGTCAGGGCCAGGCAGCGCCGACACCCGAGAACAGCTCGCCGAGCGGTCAACAGCGGCACGCAACTACCTCCTGCAACACCTCGAAACCTATGCCGGCATGCGAGGAGCGCGCAGAGCCGCCCGAGTAATCGCGGCGTCCTCGGCTGAATGTGAAAACGTGGGCGAGCGCGCGGCCCTCTACCTGCTCGCCGGGCTCACCACAAGCGAAGTAACTCCCCAGCACCCCGTGCACCTCGACGGGCGCAAGTACTACCTAGACCTCGCCGTGCCAGACCAGCGCGTAGCCGTCGAATTCGACGGGCTCGGCAAACTCGGGACCACCGGCCGCGAGCTCCAAGCCGCCAAGCAACAATGGGTGGACCGCCAAGCGGCACTGGTCTCCGCAGGCTGGCGCGTCGTGCGCCTCAGCTGGCGAGACCTAGATGACCTCACCAGAACCCGGTCCCTGCTCGGTGCCCAGACCGGGTTAGGGGACCACACGGACAGCAACCACTCCGGGCTGTGGGTTCCACCCCCTGCCAGCACGCGCACCTGGAGGCTCCACGGGCTGCGATAACGCGGGGTCTTGGGGAGGGGCGGATGCTGGGGGTGGGGGAGTGGTGGGTGCGGGGTGGTGGGGTGCGGGGTGCGGGAGTGGTGGGGAGTTGGCTGGGGGCGGTGTGGTGGGCTCCGGCGCGGTTCTGGGGGCCGGGGGCTGGGGTGCGGGGCTGGGCGCTGACGGTTGGGCGTGGGACTCGACGTTTGGTTCTTCATCTCGACGTTGGGAGGTGAATTTAGACGTTTCGGGGGGTGCAAACGTCGAGTTGAGCTGGCGAACGTCGAGTTGAGGTGGCGAACGTCGAGCTGGGGTGCCGAACGTCGAGTTGAGGTGGCGAACGTCGAGCTGAGGTCGCGAACGTCGAGCTGGGGTGGCGAACGTCGAGTTGAGCTGGCGAACGTCGAGCCGGGGTGGCGAACGTCGAGTTGAGGTGGGTGTGGGGCTTCGTCTGGGGGTTGGGCTGGCGGGGCTGAGTGCTGACGGTTGGGCGTGGGACTCGACGTTTGGTTCTTCATCTCGACGTTGGGAGGTGAATTTAGACGTTTCGGGGGGTGCAAACGTCGAGTTGAGCTGCCAAACGTCGAGTTGAGACCGCGAACGTCGAGTTGAGACCGCGAACGTCGAGCTGAGGCGCAAAAGTCGAGTGGGGCATCGGGCACCGGCCCAACCCGCCCCGTAGACTGGCCGGCATGGCCGACGCAGACTTTGTGCACCTCCACGTCCACACCGACTATTCGCTGCTGGACGGTGCGGCCAAGACCCACAAGGCGGTGGCGGAGGCCAAGCGGCTGGGGCAGCAGGCGATCGCGATCACGGACCACGGCTACCTGTTCGGGGCTTACGAGTTCTATCGGGCGGCGAAGAAGGCCGGGATCAAGCCGATTATCGGCTTGGAGGCGTACGTGACCCCGGGCACCTCGCGCTTTGACAACAAGCGCGTGCTGTGGGGCACGGAGGACCAGCGTAAGGACGACGTTTCCGCCCGCGGTACCTACACACACATGACCCTGTTGGCGCGCAACAACGAGGGCATGCACAACCTGTTCCGCATGGGCACGCTGGCCAGCCTGGAGGGCCAGATGGGCAAGTACCCGCGCATCGACCGGGAGCTGCTGCAGACCTACGCGCCGGGCCTGATTGGCACCACGGGCTGCCCGTCGGGGGAGGTGCAGACTCGCCTGCGCCTGGGCCACTGGGATGAGGCCTTGCGCGCGGCGGCAGAAACGCAGGAGATCTTCGGCAAGGAGAACTTCTTTGTGGAGGTGATGGACCACGGCCTGGAGATCGAGCGGCGCGTGCAGCGGGAGCTGTTGAAGATCGCCAAGCTGCTGGACGCCCCGCTGCTGGCCACGAACGACTCCCACTACGTCACTAAGGAAGACCGGGATGTGCAGGACGCGATGCTGTGCATCAACTCCGGCTCGGTGATCAGCGACCCGGATCGTTTCAAGTTTGACGGCGATGGCTATTTCATTCGCTCCAGCCAGGAGATGCGCACCATTTGGCGCGAGCTACCGGAGGCCTGCGACAACACGCTCCTGGTGGCGGAGATGTGCGATGTCTCCTTCCGCACCACCTCTGACGGCGCCAACTACATGCCGCGTTTCCCGGTCCCGGAGGGCGAGGACGAGCACTCGTGGTTCGTGAAGGAGGTGGAGCGGGGCATGCACCGCCGCTTCCCGGCCGGCGTCCCGGACGACTGCCGCAAGCAGCAGCAGTACGAGGTTGAGGTCATCACGAAGATGGGCTTTCCGGGCTACTTCCTGGTGGTGGCGGACTACATTCAGTGGGCCAAGAAGCAGGGCATCCGGGTGGGCCCGGGCCGTGGCTCGGGCGCGGGCTCGATGGTGGCCTACGCGCTGGGGATCACGGACCTGAACCCGCTGGAGCACGGCCTGATCTTTGAGCGCTTCTTGAACCCGGAGCGCGTCTCCATGCCGGACTTCGACGTGGACTTCGACGAGCGCCGGCGTGAGGAAGTGATCGAGTACGTCAAGCGCCGCTACGGCCACGACTACGTGGCCCAGGTGGTCACCTACGGCGTGATCAAGACGAAGCAGGCCCTGAAGGACGCCGCCCGCGTGATGGGCCACCCCTTCAGCGTGGGCGACCAGCTCACTAAGGCCATGCCGCCCACCATCCAGGGCAAGGATGTGCCGATCGCGGGCATGCTGGACGAGGGCACGCACGAGCGCTACGGCGAGGCGCTGGGCTTCCGCGAGTTCCTGGCCGCGAATTCGGGCGAGGGCACGATGCGCCTGGATGAGGTGGTCAAGCTGGCGCGCGGTCTGGAGGGCATGACGCGCCAGTGGGGCGTGCACGCCTGCGCGGTCATCATGTCCAGCATCCCGCTGGCTGAGGTGGTGCCGCTGATGAAGCGCCCGGCTGACGGCGCGATCATCACCCAGTTCGACTATCCGCAGTGCGAGGAGCTGGGCCTGCTGAAGATGGACTTCTTGGGCCTGAAGAACCTCACCACGATCTCTGACGCCCTGGAGCTGATCGCGCTGAATGGCAAGGAGGTGCCCGACGTCGACCACCTGCCGCTGGACGACACGGAGACCTACGAGCTGCTGGGCCGGGGCGAGTCGCTGGGCTTGTTCCAGCTGGACGGCTCGGGCATGCGCACGCTGCTGAAGCAGATGAAGCCGGACTGTTTTGCGGACATTTCCGCCGTGGGTGCCCTGTACCGTCCGGGCCCGATGGGCGCGAACTCTCACACGAACTACGCGCTGCGTAAGAACGGCAAGCAGAAGATCGAGCAGATCCACCCGGATCTGGCCGAGGCGCTGGAGCCGCTGCTGGCTGAGACGTTCGGGCTGATCGTCTACCAAGAGCAGGTCATGGAGATCGCCCGGAAGCTGGCCGGCTTCACGATGGGCGAGGCGGACGTGCTGCGCAAGGCGATGGGTAAGAAGAAGCCTGAGGTCATTGCCGAGCAGTTTGTGCACTTCAAGGCCGGCATGATGCGAAACGGCTTCAAGGAAGAGGCGATCGACAAGCTGTGGGACGTGCTGGTGCCGTTTAGCGCCTACGCGTTCAACAAGGCGCACTCGGCGGCATACGGCCTGGTCACCTACATCACTGCCTACCTGAAGGCGCACTTCCCGGCGGAGTACATGGCGGCCCTGTTGACCGCGAACAAGGACAACAAGGACAAGCTGGCCGGCTACCTGGCCGAGTGCCGCCACATGGGCTTGCGCGTGCTGCCCCCGGACGTCAACTTTTCCGGCGTGAACTTCACGGCGGTGGGGGATGACATCCGCTTTGGCCTGTCCGCGATCCGCAACGTGGGCCTGAACGTCGTCGAGGCGATCGTGGCGGCGCGCCAGGAGAAGGGGGAGTACACCTCGTTCTCCGACTTCATGGCGAAGGTGCCGGCGGTGGTGTGCACTAAGCGCGCGATTTCTTCGCTGATCAAGGCCGGTGCTTTCGACGAGCTGGGGGCATCGCGCCGCTCGCTGACGGTGTGCCACGAGGACTTCGTTGACGAGGTCATCTCGGTTAAGCGCAACGAGGCGATGGGACAGTTTGACCTGTTTGGCGACCTGGGCGGGGAGGAGATGGGAGGGCCCACGTTCTCCACCTCGGTGCCGAGCCTGCCGGAGTGGGACAAGAAGGAGAAGCTCACCTTCGAGCGCGAGATGCTGGGCCTGTACGTGTCCGACCACCCGTTGTTCGGCATGGAGGCGGTGATCCGCGCCAACTCGGGCACCTCGGTCTCGGAGCTGCACGAGGAGGAGGCCGGCAGCGACGGCAGCCAGGTGACGGTGGCGGGCCTGATCACGGGCAAGACGGTGAAGACGAACAAGAAGGGCAACCAGTGGGCGATCGTGCAGATCGAGGACCTCACCGGTTCGATTGACGTGCTGTTCTTCCCGCGCACCTATGAGACGGTCTCGACGATGTTGACGGAGGACACGATCATCACGGTGCGTGGCCGCCTGTCGGTGCGCGATGAGGAGCGCTCCGTCCACGCCAACGAGATGAAGATCTTGGAGGCCACTGCCGACGGCGGCGCCCCCCTGCTGCTGACCCTGCCGGCCAATCGTTGCACGCAGGACATCGCCGAGCGCCTTTCTGCCATCCTGCGCCAGCACCCGGGCGCCTCCCCGGTGCGGTTGGAGATCACGCAGCCGGGACGCTCCTTCTTGGTGCAGTGCGGGCCGGATTTGAAGGTGAATAACTCCACGCCGTTGATTGCTGACCTGAAGGCGCTGCTGGGCGGCCAGGTGATTGCCGGCTAGTGGCCCAGGTAGGCGCGGCGGTTGGGCGGCCTTTGGTTGGCCGACGTTCCGCCCGCCCCGCAGCCAGAGTCGCCCGGTGCCAGGTGAGGTTTTCTGGTGGCCGACGTTCCGCCCTGCCTCCCCTCCAGCTGCGCGCCCGGCGGCGCGGCGGGCACGCAAAGCGGCGGGGGTGGCGGTTCATTTCAATGAACCGCCACCCCCGCCAGTGCTATGGGGCAGACCCGTCGTTCAGCGCGGGCCCCCGGTCACCGGGCGACCCGGTTGCGGCGGTGCAGCGCCAGCAGCGCCAAGCCGCCAGCAGTCAGCGCCGCAGCCAGCGCCGGGGAGGCACCCAGACCGGTCTTGGCCAGCTGCTTGCCGCCCTTCTTCGCCTGCGCGGCCGGGGCCGCCTTGGTGGCGGCAGGGGCGGGAGCGGTCGGCTTCGCGGTCGGCTTCACCGTGGGCTGAGGCGTCGCCCCGCCCTCGGAGCCACCCGACTGGCCCGGCGTCTGCGGGTCGGGCGCCGGGGCCGGCTGCTTGACCTTCACGGCCATCACGTGGGCCGCGTGGGCCCAGCCCTCGTCGCCGCCCAGGTCGTCGTGGATCACGCCATCGCCACCCACGGCCAGGGTCGGGCCGCCCAGCAGCGAGCCCACGAAGGCCACGCTGCGGCCCGAGCGGGACTTAGCGCCGGGGGACTCCAACACCGTCGCCTCCGCGCCCAGGTCCGCGATCCCGCGCACCGGGGCATTGAACGCGCTCAGCGGGAACACGTAGCTGCGGCCATTGCCGCCCTCGGCGCCCTGCGCACCCACGGCCACCAGGCCCGTGCCCTTCGCGCCCGGCAGCACGTCCACCGCGTAACCGAAGCCATCACCGGCCGCCGCGCCGCGCACGATATTCACACGCAGGGCGGAGGCAACGTCGTCCAACTGGCCCTCCGGGGAAATGCGCACCTGCGCCGACACGCTGGCGTTGCCGTGCACCAGCGCCACGCCACCGCGCCCCACGTTCATCAGGTTGCCGCCGTCGAAACCGATCACGAAGTCACCGAAGCCGTCACCGTCCACGTCGCCGGCCGGCGCCACCGAGTTACCGATGCCCAGGCGCAGCGAGGTAGTACCAACCGCCTCGATCACCGCGCCCTCGAAAGCCTGGCCCAGGTCGATCCGCGCGCCCGGCTTCACGCCCGTGAGCAGCCAAGCACGGCCGTGCACAAAGTTCTCCTGGCGGGAGTGGCTGTAGTCCGTCAGCACGAAGTCCGTGCGGCCGTCCTTGTTCACATCACCCACCGCCGTGAAAGAGGTGGCCAGGTGATCCAGCGGCGTCACCACGCGGGCGATCACGCGGGCGTTCTCAGCCAGCGGGTCAGTCAGGTCCACATCCTGGCCGGCGCGAGCGCCCGCCACCACGAAAGCCACGCCCTGGTCCTTCGCCGCACCCGTAATCGGGCGCAGGTTGGAGTGCACCACGGCCAGGTCAGCCAGGCCGTCGCCGTTCACGTCACCAGCCGGCGCCAAGTGCGCCGCCGGGGCACCAAACGCAGGCAGCTTCACCGTGAAGCCCTGCGCCGGGGTGAGCGCGGACAGGTCCACGCTCGCCAGGCCGGGGCCGCCGTTAAGCACCCAGGCGCGCCCCATCGTGTGCGAGCCGACCGCCAGGTCATCCACCCCGTCGCCGTTCGTGTCACCCAGGCAGGCCACCGACAGGCCAATCGTGGCGTCCACGCCTTCCTCGCCCGTGTCTCGCGGGCCGACGATCGTGATCGAGTTGTCCTTAGTCAGCGCCGCACCCGGGGTACCGCCCGGGACGATCTGCACCGCGCCGGTGACGTTGCTGACCCAACCCTTGTTCGGGGAGTCCCAGTAGTACGGGTCGTACTTCCACTCCGAGCGCGTCAGGTTGCCGCTGATCACGTCCGGCTTGCCGTCACCCGTCACGTCGCACGCGCCGCGCGCCAGCACCGTGCCGAAGCTGGAGCTGAACTCACCCAGCCAGACCTTGCGCTCCGCCGAGTCCACGGTCTCCACGCCCGCCGGGATGTCCGGGGCCGCCGGCGGGGGAGTGGTGGGCTTGTCCGGGCCGGTGGTGGACTCCTCCTCATCGCTGCCCGAGGTGGAGCCGGTGTCGCTGCCCGTGCCGGTGCCGGACTCGGTGCCGGAGGTGTTGCCTGAGCCGCCCAGGTCCTCGTCGTCCAAAAGGTGGCCGGTCTGTTCGCCGGAGGTGCGAGGAACGTCGGCCACGCCGGGGGCGTCCGGCTGGTCGGCCGGAGCGGCCAGGGCGGCCTGCGGCAGCAGAAGCCCGGCGCACAGTAGCGGGGCGCTCAGGAGTGCCGTGAGCGGCAAGCGGTGAGAGATGCGAGGTCGAGTCATGTCGAGCGCAACCATCCTTCAATTAAGTGTTAGAAGTTAGGGACGCCTCACCTTAGTGCAGGTAAATAGGGGTGTCCAAGTTGTGAGCCGCTAAGAAGACGCGGCGTAAGAAAAGCGGCTTTTCCCCGGTCCGGGCGTGGGGTTTCCGGGAGCGGTGCCTGGTCGTGGACCGGCGATGGCGGGCGATGGCGGGCGCCGGCCCGCTGAGGCGTCGGGGTGGCGGTGGTGTGCGCCGTGAACCAGCGCTGGCCCTCTCTGATTTCGACGTTTGGGTCTTCAACTAGACGTTTGGCTGTTCAACTCGACGATGGAGCCCCGGCAAACGTCGAGATTGGGGGCGAATCGTCTAGTTGAGACGGCGAACGTCGAGATTGGGGGCGAATCGTCTAGTTGAGACGGCGAACGTCGAGATTGGGGGCGAATCGTCTAGTTGAGGCCACAAACGTCGAGATTGGGGGCCATTCGTCTAGTTGAAGCCACAAACGTCGAGATTGGGCACGGCTAGTTGGGGTGAGACCAGCTTGCCGGGCCGAAAGGCCAAGGCCCCGACCTTGCGCCGCGTTCCGCCCGTGCGCATGGCGCGTTGAAGAGTCGCCGTCGGGAGCGCCATCCAGCCGGGTGCCAACGCGCTACCCGGAGCGGCCCGGGAGGCTAGCGGCCCTGGAGCCGCTCGGCCTCGTCGGTCAGGAACGCCTGGGCCATCTTGCGAGCAAACCAGCGCGAGTGGCTGGTGGTCTTCACCGTGCCACTGACCGGGTGCCACGCCCCTGTCCCCGGGTGCTGGAACTCGGCCTTCCAGGTGGTCGTCAGGGTGATGCGGGTCTTGGGGGAGCGCGTCAGGTACTGGTGCGAGATCGAGGCGTTCGGGAAGGGAGTGCCCGGGTCGGTGGTGGTGAACTCGGTGCCGTCGCCGAAGTCCCAGGTGAACTCGATCGGGGTGGCGCGCACGTTGATCTGCTCCCCGCGCAGCATCACGGAATGGATCTGCGGGTTGCCGCTGGTCATCACCGGAGTGCGCAGGTTGATCAGCACGTCCCCGGATGAGGGCCACATCGTGATGACAGACGGCGTGATTCGCACCGTGGCCATCTCCGTTACGGAGACGCCCGGAGTGGCCGCAGGGCTGGGAGTGCCCGGGGCCGCAGCCGGCGGCGCGGCGGCATTCGGGCAGCCGCACGAGCCACCGGAGGCCGGCGGCTTGGTCGGCTTCGGGCTGGGGCAAGACTTGGGCGCCTCGTGCTCGGGCTTGGGTGCCTCTGGCTTGGGCTCCGGCTTGGGGGTCCAAGCCGGCTTCGGTGCCGGCTGGGCGGGCGGCCTGGGAGCCTTGGGCGGCTCCACCCGCGAATGCCCGCCGGCCCCCGGGCGAGGTGCCTGCTGCGGTGCGTGGTGCGCCGGCGGCGCCGGCGGCTGGAAAACCGGAGGCGGGGGCGGGGCGGGGTCGGCCCAAATGTCCGTGGAAGAAATGGTGACTTCGCCGTTGTTGCCGCCGGACTCGCCGTGATACTTACCCGTTGCGACGGGAGCGGAAAGCGCAAGCGATAGTGCAATAAGCCAATGAATCACTGCTGCCCCTGGGCTTGCGTCATTTCGGCGTCCTTAATGAGCCACCTGCCGTCAGTGTAAGAGAGAATCACTGCGAACTCCGTCAGCATAGCTGGCGTGTCAACAGCTTGCGCACCGTCCCTTGACACCTCGTAAATCGTGTCCACCTGTGCCTGGAGTACGACGACGTGTTCGTCCGGGTTGTCCGGGTTGGTGCCGCGCCGAACCGTGTAGGGCTGGAAGTCGGCCACCTTAGCCGCCGTCCCGGCGTGGGCGCCCTCCACCAGCACGTGCGCGATGCTCTCCAGCCAGGGGGCAGAGCCCTGCGCGTTGGCGCGCCACCAGTCCACGTCGTTGGACTGAATCGCGTAGGCCCAGCCGTGGAAAAGGAAGTAGGCGTAGGCCTCGGCGCCATCGACGCTAGGTTCGGCGGCGACGTCGCTCAGTCGGGGCGCCTCGAGGTCCACCGCTTGGTAGGTGTCCCCTCCGGGCGCGGCCTTTGACTCACTGCTCGCCGCAGCGCTCGCGGAGGGCACCGGTTGCGGGGAAATCGCCAGCGCGCTCTTATTCGGGTCCACCGGCTCCGGCGCATCCTGGCCAGTTGAGCCGCAGGCCGCAATCCCCAGCGTAATTCCAACCGCTAAAGCGATTAACCCAAAGCGGGGCGTCCACCCGACGGTGCTAGCGCTCCCGCGCCGACCACCGTCGCTCTGCCTCTCCCGCATGGACTTCATAAAAGAGAAAATAGCGTTTCTGGGCGGCGAGCAAGCGGAGAAAAAGTCCCGGACTACGCCACATTGAGGCAATCTCAACAGCGGTGAAGGCACGACCAAGGGCGCGGGGAGTGGCTGCCCTGCGACGCCTGATCGGCGTCCTCGCGCCCGGCCCGCAGCACCCGGCCCGGGCCTAGATGCCCTCGCCCACCACGGCGCCCTCGCGGCCGGTGGGCAGGTCGATCTCCACCACGTCGCCGGCGGCCAGCTGGGCACCGCGCCGCTGCTCCACGGCGCCGTTGACTAGCACGTCGCCGGACTGGATGGCGATGGTGGCGGTGGCGCCGTCCTCCACCAGGCCGGTGAGCTTGAGGAACTGGCCTAGGCGGATCACGCCGCGTACCGGGATCGTCTCGTATGTGGGCATTGCTCAATTGTGGCAGAGCCGGGCCCTATCCTTTTGCCCATGACTACCCCGGTTGCCCTGAGTGTGCTGGACCTGCGTGGCGAGGAGCTGGACGCGGCGAGCGTCGCGGCCCGCCTGCCGCGTGCGGAGATGAAGGTGGAGGACGCCCTGGAGCGGGTGCGCCCGGTACTGGACGACGTCCGCCAGCGCGGCGCGGCCGCCCTGCGCGCCGCGGCCGAGCGCTTCGACGGGGTGCGTCCGCTGCACCTGCGGGTGCCGGCGCACGAGCTGGAGCGCGCCGCCCGGGAGCTGGACCCGCAGGTGCGCGCGGCCCTGGAGGTGGCCATCTCCAACGCCCGCAAGGCGCACGCGGTGCAGGTGCCCCCGGCCACGTCCACGGAGGTGGTGCCGGGCGGGTTCGTGCACCAGCGCTGGGTGCCGGTGCGCCGCGTGGGCTTGTACGCGCCGGGTGGCCTGGCGGTCTACCCGTCTTCGGTGGTGATGAACGCCGTGGCGGCGCAGGCCGCGGGCGTGCCGCAGGTGGCGTTGGCCTCCCCGCCGCAAAAGGAGTTCGGGGGCCTGCCGCACCCGACGATCCTGGCCGCCGCCCACCTCACCGGTGTCACCGAGGTCTACGCGGCCGGTGGCGCGCAGGCGATCGCCATGTTCGCCTACGGCGCCCGCCCGGAGACGGCTGAGGACGCGGCCGCCTGCACGGGGGAGTGGCTGTGCGCCCCGGTGGACGTGGTGACGGGACCGGGCAACGCCTACGTGGCGGCCGCCAAGCGGGCGGTGCGCTCCGAGTGCGGCATCGACGCCGAGGCCGGCACCACGGAGATCGCCGTGATCGCCGACGCCACCGCCAACCCCGCCTACGTGGCCGCCGACCTGATCAGCCAGGCCGAGCACGACCCTGCCGCCGCCAGCGTGCTGATCACCGACAGCCCCGAGCTGGCCGACGCCGTGCAGCGGGAGATCGCCGCCCAGGCCGCCCTCACCAAGCACACCGAGCGCGTGGCCACCGCCCTGACCGGCCCGCAGTCCGGGATCGTGCTGGTGGACAGCATCGACGCCGCCGTGCTGGTGGCCAACGCCTACGCGGCCGAGCACCTGGAGATCCAGGTGGACGACGCTGCCGCCGTGGCCGAGCGGATTTACAACGCCGGAGCGATCTTTGTGGGCTCCTACTCCCCGGTCCCGCTGGGTGACTACATGGCCGGCTCCAACCACGTGCTGCCCACCGGGGGCACGGCCCGCTACGACGCGGGCCTGTCTGCGATGGCCTACCTCAAGCCCATGCAGGTGGTGGAGTACTCGCGCCAGGCGCTGGCCAGCCTCACCCCGGCCCTGTCCGCCCTGGCGGTGGCCGAGGACCTGCCGGCCCACGCCCACGCCGCCCAGGTGCGCGGCCAGTAGGGCTGAGGCGGCCCGGGGAGCGGACGGCCAGTAGGGCTTAGTCGGCCCGGGGCGCGCGGCCCGTAGCAGGCGCGGCCCCCGGCTCAGCCCACCTTCACCAGGCGCACCTGCCAGCCCGGCTGCAGCAGGCGCAGCAGCTCGCGGTACTCCGGCAGCACGTGCCCGATCACGTTCACGCGCGGGTCGGCCGGCAGATCCTGGCGGGCCACCTGCACCTCGCCCGTGTAGCGCGGGTAGTTCTCGTTGTGGACGGTGATCGTGCCGGCCGGGCGGGCCCAGGGGCGCAACTGGGCAACGTCGTCCCCCTTGGTCGCGTACTCGCGCGACTCCACCACGCGGAAAACGGACTGCGGCGAATCCAACCGCAGGGTGAGCGGAACGTCGTACCACTGACTGCCCTCCGCGTACAGGTGGGCGGGCACGGGCAGCACGCCGGTGGAGCGCGCCTGCTCAATCAGGCCGACCTGCTCGTCGCTCAGCCACGGATCACCCACGAACACGGCGTCCTGCTCGCACACCGTGGCCAGCTCCACGTAGCCCACGTAAGGGGGCAGGGCGCGGTGCGACTCCACGGTGGGCAGGCCCTCCCCGGCGGGGTGGCGCAGGCGCGAATCGCCCGGGATGAAGGCGTAGACCTCCACGCCGCAGTCGTGCAGGATCCGGGTGGGCGGCAACAGGAACTGCGCGCTCACGCCGCTGCCCGCCAGCGGGTAATAGTTGTGGGTGGAGAGGAACTCCGATCGCAGCAGCGGGCGGTGCTCCTCAGCCACGAACGCCGCGTTCACCGCCAAGATGCAGTGCTCGGCCAGCTCCACCATCTCCTCGCGGCTCACCCCGTAGTCCACGCGGGCGCTCTCGATGCCCAGCTCGGTGACCAGCTCGATCAGCGACGAGCAACCGTAGTACTCCAGGGTGCGGCCGGCGACGTCGGCCATGATGCGCGCGCCCCACGAATGCAACTCGGCGCAAACCTCCTGCACGCGCTCGCGGTAGCCGGGCTGCTCCGCCTCCTCGCCCATGTGCAGGCAGATGAACACCCAGTCCCCGGGGCGGATTCGCTCCCTGAGCGCGTCGCGGTACTCGGCGAAGGAAGAGATGTAGGCGGAGTAAAACAACGGGGGCAGAGTCAAGCCTTGAGCCATAGATTCAAATTAGCGCACCGGCCCATAGACTGGGCGCGTGAACCTCCCTCTGCGCCCCGAATTGATTGGCGTTGCCCCCTACGGCGCCCCGCACCCGGACGTGCCCGTGGTGCTGAACGTCAACGAGAACCCCTACCCGCTCTCGCAGCGGGTGGTTGAGACCATCGCGGCGCGCGTGGCGCAGGCGGCGGTGCGGCTAAACCGCTACCCGGACCGCGACTTCGTGGAGCTGCGCACCGCGCTGGCCGCCTACCTGGCGCGCGAGTCCGGCGTGAGCCTGCCGCCCATGCAGGTGTGGGCAGCCAACGGCTCCAACGAGGTGATGACTCACCTGTTCCTGGCCTTCGGCGGGCCGGGGCGCTGCGCGCTCACCTTCACCCCGTCCTACTCCATGTACCCGGAGTACGCGCGCGACACCCACACCGAGTTCGTGGCCGCCCCGCGCGGGGAGGACTACGGCGTGGACGTGGCGGCCGCCGCGCAGCTGCTGGAGCGCCACCGCCCCGCCCTGCTGGTGCTGGCCTCCCCGAACAACCCCACCGGCACCGCCCTGCCCCTTTCCACCACCAAGGCACTGCTGGAGCTGACCCGCACCTCCGGGCCGGCCGGGCCGGGCGGCGAGCCCACCGCCACCGTGGTCGTGATCGACGAGGCCTACGGGGAGTTTCGCCGCGAGGGCGTGGACAGCGCCCTTACCCTGCTGGCTGACAACCCGCACCTGGTGGTCACCCGCACCATGTCCAAGGCCTTCGGGGCCGCCGGCCTGCGCCTGGGCTACTGCGGCGCCTCCCAGGAGATCGTGGACGCCCTGACCGTGGTGCGCCTGCCCTACCACCTCTCCGCCGTCACCCAGGCGGCCGCCCTGGGCGCCCTGGAGCACCAGGACGAGCTCATGGCCCAGGTGGCCTCCCTGCGCGCCGAGCGCGACGCCCTGGTGGAGTGGCTGCGCGGCGAGATGGCCTTGACCGCGCTGGACAGCGACGCCAACTTTGTTCTGTTCGGCCCCTTCGAGGACCGCCACTTCGTGTGGAACGCCCTGCTGGAGCGGGGAATAATCATTCGAGAGGTGGGCCCCGCCGGATACCTGCGCGTCAGCGTGGGCACCCCCGGCGAAATGGAAGCCTTCCGCACCGCACTGAAGGAGATTTGCGCATGAGCCGCACCGCCGTAATCGAGCGCGTCACCAGCGAGTCCACCGTCCGGGTGGAGATGAACCTGGACGGGACCGGCGCCAACGAGATCTCAACCACCGTGCCGTTCTACGACCACATGCTCACGGCCCTGTCCAAGCACTCCCTGATCGACCTGAAGGTCCAGGCCCACGGCGACACCCACATCGATGCCCACCACACCGTGGAGGACGTGGCGATCTGCCTGGGCGAGGCCCTGAAGGTGGCGCTGGGCGACAAGCGCGGCATCGCCCGCTTCGGTGACGCCCTGGTGCCGCTGGACGAGGCGCTGGCGCAGGCCGTGGTGGACGTCTCCGGCCGCCCCTACTGCGTGCACACCGGCGAACCGGAGGCGCTGGCCTTCCATCGCATCGGCGGGCACTACACCGGCTCCCTGACCGGGCACGTGCTGGAGTCCCTGGCCCTGCACGCGGGCATCTGCCTGCACGTGCGGGTCCTGGCCGGCCGCGACCCGCACCATATCGTGGAGGCCGAGTTCAAGGCGCTGGCCCGCGCGTTGCGCGCCGCCGTGGCGCTGGACCCGCGCGTGGACGGCATCCCCTCGACCAAGGGCGCCCTCTGATGGAAACGCCGACCTGGACGACGAGTTCTCCCGCCTGATGGCCGCCTCCGGCCTGTCCGGTGAGGACCTGGCAGAACTGGGTGGACTGGACGACGCCGCCGGGCCGGCCGACCGTGTCGGCGTCGGCCGTGTGTGGGGACGACGCCGGCGGCGCGGTGGCGGGCTCGACGCCCTGACTGGGCGGGTGGGGGGACGACGTTGCCGCCGACGCCCTGCTGGACGAGCCGAGCATCCCCGATTTCCTGCCTGCAGAAGGGCCTGGACGCCCCGGCCGGGGTGGCGCCCGCCGCGCGCCTGGCCCTGGCTGGGGGCGATCATGACCCCGTTCGCCAAGGGCACGCCGCTGCAGATGATGCTGGGCCTGGAGGGCGTGGAGATGGCGGTGGTGGAGACGAGCACCGGCGCCATCGCGGCGGTGGAGCTGGAGGTGGTCGGCTCCGACGACTGGGACGTGGCCTGAGCTCCTGGGCACCGGCAACATGCCCGGCTCCTCCCCGGTGCTGGAGAAGGCGGCGACCCTGCTCGGCGGCCCTGTCCCGGGACGGGGTGATCGCCCTGGTCAGCGAGCTGGCCACCGACGCCGGGCATCGACGCCGGCATCTCCGGGCACATCAGCGCCCGCCGCTACGTCAAGGGCGAGGAGAGCCAGGAGATCCCTGCCGGGCTGGTGCTGGCCCAGGCCGACCCGCTGGTGGAGGACCTGCCGCCGGGGGTCAAAAGCGCGTGGCGGAGGCGGCCGCCTCCGAGTAGCCGCAACGCGTTTTCGTTCCGCTGGGGCTTCAAGGGCGGGGGCGCCGGGGACCCGAGTCCACCTGAGCCAGCGATCCGCCCGCCCCCGAATCGGGGTCGGGCGCAAGGCGACCCAAAACAGACCGGTGGGGTGGGAGCTGACGGCGCCCCCACCCCACACGGTCTGTTCGCCGGGTGCGGCCGGACTAAGGCGCGCGGCTGGGTCTTTCTGAAGCGGCGCACGAAAAACGTCTATGGGTCCCCAAGAAAACTGG